>NZ_JBVVQA010000021.1:0-124790 GCF_055811455.1 Mesorhizobium sp. WSM4845 | reverse complement strand
GCCCAACCCGCTGCCGGAGCCGGACCTTGCATCGGCCGTCCGGCACGAGGTCACCTTCAACGGCGGCATGATGGGAGCCATGGTCATGCAGGAGATGGGCGGCAGCATGGGCGACACGCGCAAGCATTCCCCCGGCGCCGTTGGCGGCATGATGGGCAGCATGGGCGGCATGATGAACATGATGCACTCCGGCGGCATCTGGTTCATCAACGGCATCGCGGCGGAAGGGCACGTCATGGACCCGATGCTGACGCTTGCGCGGGACAAGAGCCATGCCATCGCGATGACCAACGCGACGGCCTGGCATCATCCGATCCACCTGCACGGCCATTCCTTCCGGGTGATCTCCCGGAACGGCAAGCCTAGCAAGCACCGCGAGTGGCAGGACACGGTGCTCATGTCTCCGCGCGAGCGGGTGGAGATCGCCCTCGTTGCCGACAATCCGGGCGACTGGATGCTCCATTGCCACATACTCGAACACCAGGCCGCCGGGATGATGGGCGTCTTCCGCGTCGCCTGACCAATCCCTCAAAAGGAGAACCGAAAATGCGTACTATCCTGAATGCCGTCGCCCTCGCTTCCTTCGTCTGGGCTGCCGTCCCGGCGCTCGCGGGCGAGAAGGACGTCACCCTCTACAAGAACCCGCAGTGCGGCTGCTGCGAAGGCTATGCCGAGTACCTGCGGGAGAACGGCTTCACCGTCACCAGCAAGGCCACCCACGACCTCGCCGAGATGAGCCGCGAGGCAGGCATCGCGGACGAATTCCAGGGCTGCCACCTGTCATTCGTGGACGGCTACGTCGTCAGCGGCCACGTCCCCGTCGGCACGGTCAAGAAGCTGCTCACGGAGCGGCCCGACATCAAGGGCGTGACGCTGCCCGGCATGCCAATGGGCTCGCCGGGAATGAGCGGCACCAAGGAAGCGCCGTTCGAGATGCTGGAGATCACCAAGTCTGGCAGCGTGGGCGGCGTATACGCGCGGGAATAGGCCTGCAACGAGACGCGGAAAAGGAGCCGACAACGATGGACGGCGGAATGATGGAAGGCATGGGCGGCATGATGCTGGGCATGGGTGTGGGCTGGCTCCTGCTCGCAGTTGCGCTCGTTCTCGCGGTCGCGACCTTGGTGAAGTACCTGTTCTTCAGCGGCCGCAAATGAGCAGGCAGGCTGTTATCCTCGGCTTCGCAACGCTTTTGGGAGTTGCCGCCCTCGCCTTGATCTGGTCGTTCGGAGCAAGCGAGGCCGCGGCAATTGCGCGGGGACGGCAGCTCTATTCCGCGAACTGCGCCTCCTGCCACGGGGCCAGCCTCGAAGGCCAGCCTGACTGGAAGAGGCAGCTTCCCTCGGGACGCATGCCCGCCCCGCCGCACGATGCGTCCGGGCACACCTGGCACCACCCGGACGGGGTGCTGTTCCGGATCACCAAAGAGGGTCCAGCCGCCGTGGTGGGCAACGGGTACGCTAGCGACATGCCGGGATTCGAGGACATTTTGAGCGACGAGGAGATCCGCGCCGTTCTCGCCTTCATCAAGAGCACATGGCCGGAGCGGGAGCGCGCCTACCAGTCGGAGATGAGCCGCCGCGAGCAGGAGAAGACGCAGTGAAGACGATCCTGTCGGCGCTGATACTTGCCGTCCTTGTGGCCGTGGGCAACGCGCACGCGCAGGAACCGACAGTGATGCCGCTGCACGAGGAGCCGCAGCCCTTGCCCGAGCTCATCCTCGCCGACGAGGCGGGAGAGCCGCAATCTCTCGAAGATTGGCGCGGCAAGATGGTGCTGCTCAACGTCTGGGCGACCTGGTGTGCGCCCTGCCGGGCCGAAATGCCCACGCTCAACCGCCTTCAGGGGCGGCTCGGCGGCGAGGGATTCGATGTCGTCGCCCTTTCGGTGGACCGAGCGGGAGCCGGCGCAGTCCGGAAGTTCTTCGACGAGATCGGGGTCAAACTCCCCGTCTTCATCGACCAGGACGGGACTGCGATCCGCGCGTTGGGACTGTTCGGCCTGCCAGCCACGCTTCTGATCGGCCCGGACGGAAACGAGCTCGCGCGACTCGCCGGACCCGCCGAATGGGACACCCCCGAGATGGTTTCCTTCTTCGAAGGGATCATCGTACGAGAACTCGACCAAACCGGAGAACGGAGATGAACAGAAGAACACTTCTCGCCGCGATGGCCGTCACGTCTGTCCTCGCGCTTCCCGCATTTGCCCATCATCCGGGCGCCGATCTCGACAGGCTTATGGGCAGCGAGGAGAAATATTTCCAGGCGATCGACGCTCCCGCAGCGCCGGGATTCGATCTGGCCGACGACGAAGGCAATCCGGTCCGCCTCTCGGATTTCGCCGACAAGGTCGTTGTACTCAATTTCGTGTTCGCGAGTTGCACCGACGTCTGCCCGCTGCACTCCGACCTGATCGCCCGCGTCCAGGCGATGGTCAACGAAACGCCCATGAAGGACGTGGTGCAGTTCCTGACGGTGACGACAGACCCGAAGTCAGACACGCCCGAGGTCATGAAGGGATACGGCGAAGCGCACGGGCTCGACCCGCGCAACTGGACCTTCCTGACCACCCGCGAAGGGCAGGCGGAGGATGCGACGCGCAAGCTGTCCGAGCAATACAACGTCCGTTTCGATCCGCTCGAAGGCGGCCAGCAGATGCATGGCTTGGTGACGCACGCGATCGACCGCGGCGGGCGCTTCGCGGCCAAGTTCCACGGCCTCAGGTTCGATCCGCTGAACCTGGTCATGTACGTCAATGGGCTGACGAACAGCGTGAATCGGCCGTGATCAATTGACTTGATCCAGCACTACCGCCGGACGCCCTCCGAGGTTGTCCGGTTGGGGGAACAACACGGCAACAGCGCAGGGATCGCTCATGAGCCGCCGCGCCAGCGCCGCTGGGAACAGGATTCCTGCGTTTCGACGCCGCCGCCGTCGATCTCAGCGGGTCAGGTCTGGCTCATTGCTTCGTGCTCGCCTCCCGGAACGCCGCCTCGCCTGCGGCCGACACCTCGGCCCACTTCTTGTCGGCTGCCGGATCCGCGGCGTAGCTGTCGTGCCAGTTCCACCATTTATAGGCCGGCGTCTGCGGATAGCCCTCGGGCGAGTCCTCCCAGGCCTCCTGCCGGCCCAGCGGCGTGATGTCGAGATAGTTCCAGGTGCCGCCCATCTGCTCGTCGCCGCGGTTGTTGATGAAGTAGGTGCGGAACACGCGGTCGCCGTCGCGGATGAACACGTTGTGGCCGTGCCACTCTTCGACGCCGAAATCGGCGTCGAAGCTGTCGGTGAGGGTGAACCATGGTATCTCCCAGCCCATCCGCGCCTTTAGCCGCGCGATATCAGCCTGAGGCGCACGCGAGACGAAGACGAGAGTGGTGTCACGGGCGTTCAGATGGGCGAGGTGGGCGACCTGGTCGGCCACCATGGAGCAGCCGCGGCAGGCATGGTCGGGCCAGCCGAACACTCCCGGCTCGAAGAAGGCGCGGTAGACGATCAGCTGACGGCGACCGTCGAACAGGTCGAGCAGGCTCACCTTCCCGTCAGGCCCCTCGAACGCATAATTCTTCTCCACCACCATCCACGGCATCCGCCGCCGCTCGGCGGCCAGCGCATCACGGGCGCGGGTCTGGGCCTTTTCCTTCACGAGCAGCTGCGCGTGGGCCGCTTCCCACTCCTGCGGCGACACCACCGGTGGTGTGCGCATGGCAGTCTGTCCGCTTTTCCGTTCGCTCTTGGCTGCTGAAGTCATGGCTTCCTCCTGATCTGGGCGAATTCCCGCGTCGCTGAAGCACGGCTCATTCGCTGCTCATCGCTGGTTGTTGGGCCTAAAATAGTTTGGCACCGGAAAACAACCAGTGGGAGTAACAAGTGTGACGCTATTATCCCCTCGGCGCGTTGAACCGCGTGGCGTGGCGCGACGGTGCTCCCGCCGCATGCCCCGGGGCGCTGGCGCCATTCAAAATTTTGAGGGCAGCGTTTCGAAGATTGGGCTCAAACTCAAATCAGACTGGCTGCCGCCAATGGCCGAGAACATTGCTGCTTGAACTGGTCGGCGGGAACTAGCAAAGAGCGCCATAACGGGCATCCGAAACTGAACGCAAGTGCGGACGTTGACTCTGTTCTCCGCTACATCAACCCCACCAATCTACCGTCCACCGGGCTATGTCGAAGACGAACGGTGGAGATCGACTCGCGCCACGGCGTAGGCGTCAAGAGAGATGAATTGGTCATCCAACCGTCTTCCGGGACTTTCCATGAAGTTCGGATCGGCTGCCGCCCGCTCGAACTGGTCGGCAGCAAGAAGAGCAATGCGGGCGCTGTTCGGCGTATCCGAAAGCTGCACTGATTGCTTTTTGGCAGTAAGATTCGAGAGCCACAGCGTCATGCGCCCGTCTTTTTCGGCCGCGATCGCCGCGATGCTGTCAGCTCCGGAAGTTGCCACGGACAGCAGGGTGGCCCCACTGAGTTTTGAGAGGCCTGCCATGACATGGAAAGCGGGATACACCATTCGGCCATCCTGTTCGTCAAACCACGGCTGCACGAAATCGGCCTTCCTGTAGACGTATCCGAACGGGCCGGTGAAGTCGCCGAATGCGACGGCCTCGATTCCCTCGCGCGCGCAGGCCGCGAAATAGCCGACTGTCCAAGCCGCATTGAACAGGCCGCGCTGCCGAGGATCGATGCGGCTCAGACAGACGCGACCGTTCGCATCATTCGGCGCAGTGGACTTGCCGTAGGGGTTCTCGCGGCAGCCTAGCTGACTGGGACCAATACGCAGGGGCAAGCGGTCGCCCATGAAAGCACGGGTAGAGCGGATCAGATGGGGGATAGCCTGAAGCGTCTCCATTACGGAGACATCATCTGCTGCGTGCACGTTTGGACAGGTGGTGAAGGTTGCGTAGTCGAGCGCTCCGGTTGGCGGACGCTTGCGGTTTAGCTCGGTGAAGTATGCGGCCATGCCGCCGCCCAGCGGCACCCCGGGGAAAGCCCGGCGGGCGGCGGCGTAGTTTTGCTCGAAGGTGGGCATCGCCGGCCACGGTGCTCCCGGCTGCACCGACTTCATGTCCTGCGCCGGAAAGACGGAGACAGCTTCTGGATTGAGGCGAAGGCTTTGGACAGCATCCGCGAGAGGCGCCAATTCGCCGAAAGGATCGAGCGTGCCCTTGGTGATGATCTCAAGTACGACGCCAGCGCCGGTCAACTGTGCCAGGGCGGTGTAACCTTCAAGTTCATCCTGGCCGTGCCCGAACCGGAGATCGACTTGGCAGACCACCCACTGCGGAGCCAATGGTCGAATGAGCTCGGCGACTTCAAACGCGTGCTTCGCCTCGTCGGCAGCGACGCCGATGCCAATGCGGGGCACTCGACCGATGGCTCTGCCAATCGTCAGGTTGATGGATGGATCGGGGTTTTTGGAAGACCCGGCAGGGAGCGTTCCCAACAGCTGAAGTCGGACGGCCTGCGTGAATTTCTCGCCTTTCGGCAATCTGTAGGGCCACGGGCGACGCAGGGGACGGACATAGGTTTTGTAGGAGGCGTCGGACCAATTGCGCTGATCCTCCATCTCAAAGGCGTCACCTTCCATGGTGCATGTGGCCCAGATTCCAGGCACGATCTCGTGCGAAAGCGCGCGAATGTCGGTGAACGGACACCTAGGATCGATGTAGTCCGGAAAAAGCGAGAGTTTTTCGCGACCGTCCTCGTGCAGCACCTTTACCGGCTTGCCGGCCAAACCCTCGATCGGATGCAGCACGACGAAGCCGGTTCTGTTGGTCAATACGTCAGTTTCGGGCTCTGCCTCCACCACAAACGACAGCGCACCGTCGCTCCCGCCTGCGATCCGCGCCTGATAGACCAGCCGACCGCACGCACCGGCGCATGTTCCACGATAGGCGACGCTGAACGCATCCGGCTTTTCATCGATCTGAAGGTCATCGAGAACGGGCGTCTCGGTTCCCCAGTTCTCGTCCCGTACGAGAAATGAAATCCCGCGCAGAACCTCGACCCCGCCGATCCGCACATAGCGTATCGCCCCATTGTCAAACTCGACCGACAAGGGTCCCGCGCGCAGTGTCCGCAACTGCGGATCGACCTGTTCGGTCCCACACAAGCGGATTGCTCGAGGTGCTGCCGTGGTCAAATCGCTCTCTCGGTCTTGGCGTCGAAAATCGAGGCCCGGTTCATGTTGATGTCGATCGGCAGTCTCTCGCCGGGACGACTGACGTCGTGCGCCTGCAGTTCCGCCATCACCGGCGCGCCGGCCAGGCGGAAGGTCGCATAGCTGCGCGAGCCGGTCGGCTGCAGCAGGTCGATCGTTGCGTCGTAGCGAAACGTGCCCTGCGCAGGTGTCGCAGCATGCGCGCGCGTCAGATGTTCTGGCCGCAGTCCAAGCAGCACCGCCTGTCCGTCAATGGCGCCATTCAGGCTCCGGCCGGGGGCGACCGGAAGCAGCGCCTCGGAGAGCCGGATGGCGGCAGCGCTGCCGTCCAACTTCAGCGTGCCCGGCAGGAAGCTCATCCGCGGCGAACCGAGAAAGCCAGCGACGAAGGTCGAGGCGGGGCGCTCGAACAGCTCGAGCGGCGCGCCCTGCTGCTCGATCATTCCGTCGCGCATCAGCACGATGCGGTCAGCCAGAGTCATCGCTTCGATCTGGTCATGGGTGACGTAGATCATCGTTGTCGCAATGTCCTGGTGAAGGCGCTTGATCTCGCCGCGCATCTCGTCGCGAAGCTGCGCGTCGAGGTTGGACAGCGGCTCGTCGAACAGGAAAATGCGCGGGCTGCGGACAATGGCGCGGCCGATGGCGACCCGCTGGCGCTGCCCGCCGGACAATTGGCGCGGAAAGCGCCCGAGCAGCGGGGTGATGCCAAGCATGCGCGCCGCCTCGGCGACGCGCGTCTCCACCTCCGATTTCGGCATTTTTCGCGCCTTTAGGCCGAAGCCAATGTTTTTCGCCACGTTCATGTGGGGATAAAGCGCATAGTCCTGGAACACCATCGCCACGTCACGGTCGCGCGGTCGGAAATCGTTGACCACTTCGCCGCCGATCTCGATCGTGCCTTCCGAACTCTCCTCCAGCCCTGCAATGGTCCTCAGCAGCGTACTCTTGCCACAGCCGGACGGGCCGACCAGCACGGTGAACTCGCCGTCGCGAATGTCCAGGTCTATGCCGCGCACGGCATGGAAGGCGCCGTAGCGCTTGTGCAAGCCGGTGATCCTGACTT
This sequence comes from Mesorhizobium sp. WSM4845, assembly GCF_055811455.1. Classification (NCBI taxonomy): domain Bacteria; kingdom Pseudomonadati; phylum Pseudomonadota; class Alphaproteobacteria; order Hyphomicrobiales; family Phyllobacteriaceae; genus Mesorhizobium; species Mesorhizobium sp. WSM4845. The sequence goes on along the minus strand of NZ_JBVVQA010000021.1, from coordinate 117,568 downwards.
CGGCCATGCCGACCCTTTCTATCCGCGAACAGCGCCGAGCGTGAGCCCGCGCACGAGATGTCGTTGGGCAAGTACTCCCAGCGCGATCGACGGTACGAGGGAGACGATGGCCAGGGCTGCCGCCTCGCCATATTGCGCGCCCTGGAAACCGATGAAGGCGCGAAACACCGTTGGCAGCGTGAAAGCAGTGCGGCTGGTCAGAATCAGCGCGAAGAAGAACTCCGTCCAGCAGGCGATGAAGGCGAAGACCGCCGCCGCGACGATGCCTGGCGCGGCGAGCGGCACTGCGACGCGCCAGAACGCCTCCCACCGCGTGCAGCCGTCGACAAGGGCCGCCTCCTCCATCGATTTCGGCATGCCGCGGAAATAAGCGAACATCATCCATACCGACACCGGCAGCGTGAACACCGTATAGGCGATGATCAGGCCAATATGCGTGTCGTAGAGGCCAACGCCGCGGTAGATCAGGAACACCGGCAGCACGATGCCGATGGGCGGCAGGAAGCGCTGTGACAGCACCCAGAACGACAGATGCTGGCCGCCGGTGTTGTAGCGCGCCAGGCTGTAGGCCATCAGCGTGCCGAACAGGGCCGAGAGCACCGTTGCCGACAGCGAGATGATCAGGCTGTTGATTAGCCCCTCGAGGCCGCGATAGGCGAACAGCGCAGCTTCATAGTGGACAAGGGTGGGTGCGGTTGGGAACCAGACGGGCGGCACGGTGAGATAGTCGTCGCTCGGCTTGATCGAGGTGTTGAACATCCAGTAGAGCGGCCACAACACGAAGACCAGGAAGAAGCCGAGCAGCAGGATGCGGCCGACCGGTATCGACCGGCGTTTCGGGCGACGGACAGGCGCGACGGCCGCCATCAGACCGGCTCCGTCTTCAAAAGCCGTCGCACCAGCAGCATTACCACGAGCGCGGTGAAGATCAGGAACAACCAGCTTCCGGCGGTCGCCTGCGACAGATGGAATTGGGTGAAGCCGACCGTGTAGAGATAGTAGGAAGCGGTGTAGGTCCGCGTGCCTGGCCCGCCGCCGGTCATGATGAAAATAGTATCGAACATGCGGATTGCATCGAGCAGCCGAAAGGTCAGCGCCAGCAGCATCATTGGCGCAAGATGCGGCAGGGTTATCGCCCAGAACGCTTGCCAGGCATTGACCCCGTCGAGTTCCGCCGCCTCGTAAAGGTTCGGGGGAATGGCGGTAAGCCCGGCGAGCAGGATGACGAACATGAACGGTGTCCACTGCCAGACATCGGCGATGATCAGCGAAACATAGAGCCATGGCGATTCGGTCATCCAGCCGATCGTCACCTCCTGCCCCAGAAGTTGCGTCAAGATGTAGTTGGTCGGCCCGAAAGGCCGCTGCAGCAGCAGCGTCCAGGCCTGGCCGACGATGACCGGGCTGATGAACAGCGGCACGATCAGGATCGACATGATCACGCCGCGGCCCGGAAAGCTGCGAACCATGGTCAGCGCCACGAGAAGTCCGAGAACGAATTCGATAGCGACGCTAATCCCCGACAGCCACGCTGTCAGCAAAAGCGACCAGCGCGCGACGGGATCGAACACGACGCGCTCGAAATTCTTCAATCCGACAAAGGCGTGGCCCGGCACCTGGAAATCATAGTTGATGAAAGACACGACCAGCGAGAACAGCAGCGGATAGACCGAGAGCGCCAGGATCAGCAGTACTGCTGGCGCCACCAGCAGCCATTTGAAGTGGCGGTCCGCCCAATTTGCGAAGCCCGACAGCCGTGGCGGGGCGCCGGCGGCCTTCAAGCGACTGATGGTTGCGGTATGCTGCATCGATTACATCCCAAAACCTGCCTGGCGGTTGCGACGAGGTGTTGCGGACCAAGCGCCCGCAACACCGATTTTGGTCAAGAATGCCGGCCGGCGTCCCTGAGGCAGGCCGAACTCAGAGGGTGACCGCCATGCCGAGCTTCTCCACCGTGTTGTCGGCAGTAGCGCCCGGCAGTTTCAGGAACTCGGTGTAGAATGCCTTCTGCGAATCCACGCCGAGCCGGTCGGTCGTCTCATTCCACTCGGCCGCCGCTGTTTCTAGCGACGCCTTCGGATCCGCACCGGCCCACACAGCTGTGCACATGCGGTCGATGCTCAGGAAATAGTCCTGCGCGCCTGGCATGATCGGGTCGAGGAGGCCGACATTGGCCGAGTTGTTAAGATTGCTCAGATACTCCTTGGCGCTCGGGAACAGCGCGCCGTAAAGCTCGGATTTGAAGTGGGAGATGCGGTAGGGATCGCGCAGGGCGTAGGGCAGCATGCAGCGCGCAAGCGAGACGGGTGGCGAGCAGGCCCATTGCATGAAAAGGTAGGCCGCTTCGGGGTTCGCCGAATCCGCCGACAGCGCCTTGTTGTAGCCGGTCGCATGTTCAGGATTGCCGGGCACGACCGCGTAGCCGACCTTGCCGGCGATCTGCGATTGCGGGATGAAGTTGATTGCGGTGGCCGACTGCGAATAGTTCGCGGCCATGCGGCCAGACGGCGGCCAGGAGTAGATCATCGCTACCTTGCCGGTCAGGAACGCCGCCCACAGCGAGACGGCGTCGAGTTCATTGTTGCCGGGAATCGACGCCGCATTGGCTGCAATCATGTTCTGCAGCGTCTTCACGCCGGCATCCGAAACCAAGCCGGCCTTCATGTCGTCGCCGAACAGTTTTCCACCGTTGGCGCGGTACTGCTGCAGAAAGTCGAACTGGTTGCCGGGACTGCCCGCCTTGCGGAAATGGCCAGCGCCATAAACGTTCGGCGCCATCTGGTCGGTGATGAACTGGGCGATCTGGGCATATTCCTCCCAGGTCTTCGGCGGCGCCAGCTTGGCGTTGAACTTGGCCTGGTAGGCCTCCACCATCTTCGGATCCTCGAAGATGTCCTTGCGGTAGTAGAGAGCGAACATGTCGCCGTCGTCGAAGAAGCCCCAGATCTTGCCCTTGTAGGTCGGCAGCGCCTTGTAGAGCGGATGATAGTCCTCGAGGTCGGCCGGGTTCATGTATTTGGCGATGTAATCGTCGAGAGGTGCGATGACGCCGCCATCGGCCAGCGACGGCGTCCAGGCTGGCGAGATGTCGAGGACGTCATAGGCGCCTGAGCCGGCAATGTGCTCGGCAACGGCCTTGGAGTACTGGTCCGGGTTCGACAGTTCGACCACGTTCGACTTCATGCCCGTAAGCTGCTCCCACATCGGTCCACTGAAATTGCGCGGGTCGAGAGCCTGCAGGCCTGCCTCGTAGGTCATGTTCAGCGTGACGCCCGAATGCGCCTTGGCCGCCTCGACGGCGCGGAAGGCGGAACCATCCGCCGGGCCTTCCATCGATGCCTTCATGGCCGCCGCCTGCGCCTGGCCGAGCGGTGAAGCGGCGTCTGCCAGTTCGAGCTTCTGCTGCGCCAGCGCCCAATCCGTCATCATGGCGAGGATCGGTCCGGACGCCGCCAGCATGCCGGTCATCTGGCCGAAGCGGGTTATGAAAGTTCGGCGGGTGGTTTCGCCGCGCATAAAGGCGTCGACCTCTGCTTCGAGGCCTGCCTGAAAGTCACGTTTTTCATGATCGTTCATAGTACTTGGTCCTCCCATTTTCGTTTGCCTTCACTCGTCCGCGGGCGCAGCGGTCGAGCATTCCTCTCGTGAAGCCGCCGCGAAGCCGCGGCGGCGCGCCGAATGCTCGTACTCCTATGTCCCGAAGCGGGCGGCGAAACCGGCCAGCCGATTCTTCCATGCCTCGCTTGAAAGCACCTCGCGATTGACCACGCCGCGCGGCTCGCGGCCGTGCTGCACCTCGATGACCGCTTTGACGTCCGCAGCACCGTTTCCGGCAAAACACTGGTCGGTCCAGCAGAGCGCGTGCGGCGTCAGGATAACGTTGTCGAGCTTGAGGATCGGGTCGTCGGCATCCGGCGGCTCCTGCTCCAGCACATCGAGCCCCGCGCCGGCGATGCGGCGCTCCTGCAGCACTTTCGTCAGCGCCACCTGGTCGACGATCGGACCGCGCGCGGTGTTGATCAGGTAAGCCGTCCGCTTCATCAGCGCGAGCCGCTCGGCATTGACGATGTGGTGGGTCTGAGGCGTTAGCGGGCAGTTCACCGACAGCACATCGGCGCGGCGGAACAGATCCTCCAGCTCGACCAGTTCGATGCCCAGTTCGGCAGCGACTTTGCTGTCGGCGAATGGGTCATGGGCGATGAAATTCATATCGAAGGGCTTGGCCAAGCGAAAGACCTCGGCGCCTATATTGCCGATACCGAGCGCCCCCAACGTACGCCCGACGAGACCAACGCCCATATGATCCGAACGCTGATTGAACCCGGCAGGCCCCTTGCGGGTCAGCGCGTCCTTGGTGAGCAGTTTGCCGGTCAGTGCCAACATGAAGGTGATGACGGATACGGCGACCGGCCGCCGCACCCCGTCGGGCGTGATGACAAGGGCGATGCCGGCGGCGGTGCAGGCCTCGACGTCGACGGTATCGTAGCCGACTCCGAAACGGGCAACGACGGCCAGTCGGCCGCTCTTCGGGACACTGGTCGCATCGAAGCGATGGGTGAGCAGGATCAGTGCATCGAAGTTCTCAAGCTGATCGCCGCGCAGCGGATTGTTCGATTCCAGGAATGCCATCTCGATGCCGGGCGCATTGCGCAGCGGCTCCAGGTCGAAGTCGGGATAGGTCGGCGCGCCGTCCGGCTTGCGAAAATCACCGGAGAGCGCCACCCTGAACATTGCGTTGGCCATCGTCTCCTCCGCCTCACTCGCACCCGGCCCGGATCTTTGAGACCGCGTCGGCCATCGCATCGTGCAGGACCCAGACGTCACCCGAATAACAGATGAAATCGAAGCCTTGCGCGTAGAAATCGTGACCCTGCTGGACGCTGGGTACCAGGCGTCCAAGCGATTTGTTGTGCGTCTTGGCGGCGGCAACGATCTTGTCCATCGCCGCGGTGAAGGTGGGATGGGCGAAGTCGCCGGGAACGCCGAGTGAGACCGACAGATCGAAATGTCCGACCCACAGACAGTCGACCCCGTCCAGTCCCGCGATGCCGTCGATGTTCTTGACGCCGTCGGCGGTCTCGATCAGGCAGATGAACACCGAGCGCTGGTTGGCCGTTTCGAATTTATCTGTGACCGAGCCCGGACGGTAGCGGTCATGCGCGATCTGTAGCGCTACGCCGCGAGCGCCAGCAGGATGATACTTCATCGAGTTGATGATGTGCTGCGCCTGTTCGACCGTACTCACCATCGGCGCGATCAGCCCTTCAGCCCCCATGTCCATGGCGCGGGCGAGGAAATGATAGTCCTGCGACGGCACACGCACCATGACCGGCAGGTCGGCTGCCTCGAAATAGCGGATCGCGCTCTTCACCGTTTCCAGGCTGAAGCCCGAATGCTCCATATCGAAGAAGACGAAATCGCAGCCGGCGGATTTCAGAATGTGCCCGATTCCCGGCGTCGCGAATTCGGCGACGAGCGTGCCGAGCTTGACCCGTCGGTGCGCAGCCAACCCCTTGAGACTAGACTCTAACATGCGCTTCCCTCCCCTTCGCCCCGAAGGGCGCAATCCAATTATGCTTTGTTCAAGGCGTTGCCTCGAGAACGAGGTCGCAGATCGTCACCAATTTGGTGTCAACGAGCGGCGCGCTTTGCGTGTTGAATTCATCGAAATGCGCCGTCCGGCAGTGTTCGTCGAAAGCGGCCTCGCTGTCATAAATCTCGTAGAGCACGAGCCGGTCCGGTTCGCCGCGCGCCTCCGTCACGTCAAAGCGGCGGCAGCCGACCTCGTTGCGTACCGACGCGGTCGCATTGGCGTCAACGAGCTTTCGGAAGCTGTCTCGGGCGCCCGGCTTGAGGCGGAAATCGACCCAGACGACGAAGCTGGTCATCACATGGGCCTCGCGATTTCCAGATAGCGCCTCGACACATATTCCAGATGCCTGCGCATCGCCGCTTCGGACCCGTCCGGATCGCGCGCGGCGATCGCCTCGAAAATCTTTCGGTGGGCCTCGTAGGCCTTGCGGTCTTCACCTTCGGCCAAAGTCGTCCGCCGCTGTTCGAGCAGCCATTCGGCCAACGCCGCATGGACAGCTGTGAAGATCCGATTGCGGGTGATCACCGCCAGCACGTAATGGAAGTCCACGTCAGTGCGTTCGAAGCGCGTGAGGTCGCCAATCGACTGCCGGTTCATTTCTAGCGCCGCCTTGAGGCTTTCAATGTCCTCTGGCGTGGCATTCACAGCGGCGTTGCGGGCAAGCCCGACCTCGAAAAACAAACGTGCGCTCTGGAAGTCCTGAACCCCGCCCGGGGCCGAAATCATGTGTCGCGCCGGGCCAGAGAGGGCGTCGAGTACGAATTGGGGTGTGGGGCGGGTGACGCGGGCACGCTCACCGGACCTCACCTCGACAAGGCCCATCTTGCTCAGATGCAGCAGCGCCTCACGGATTGAGGGGCGCCCGACCCCGAATTGCCGCATGAGTTCCCGTTCCGACGGCAGCCGCTCGGCTTCGGCCAGTTCTCCCTTGCGGATCATCCGCTCGAGGTGTTCTGCAACCTCGTCCGAAAGCTTCCGCTGCTTGATCTGAACACCAATCACTTGGCATACCTTTGATACCAACACGCTATTGCCATGTTGCCCCCGTGTCAAACACAACTCAAATCGACAGACGCCCGTCTTCAAGCGCAAAACAAGCGAGCGAGGCTTTGGCTCTTTTTCTACAAGCAACTTGCTCACTAGCTGAGCGACCAGCCAACGCTGTCAGTTCGCGTCAGGATCATTTCGGATCGAACGAGATTGATCGGCAGCGGACGTCGACAATTCCGGTCGGTGGCATCGCAAACCTTGCGGACTAGCCGAAACACCCCTCCACTTCGTCATCCCGGGCGGCGCAAGGAGCGAGGCGACGCGGCGCAGCCCTGGGATCCATCAGGCCGTTATCTCAGCCGAAGAATGCAGCAGACCAGAACCGAACGCTACCACCCCGTGAAAAAGCTCGAACCACTCTGGATTGGACGGTCCGTTGCGGGAGAATATATGGACAGCCCTGTTCCAGCCGCCGCCGACTCGATTTGCAAATCGGCGCAAAAGCTCCCAATCTGGTCGCCGCCGCAGCAATGCTTGATACTTGTTAGACGGCGAAACAATGGGAGAAATTCGCATATGAAAAACACCTGTGTCCGTCTGGCGGCAACGGCAGTAATGCTCGTCTCCGCCGCCAGCTCGGCTTACGCCGACAGCCTCACCCTCTATTGCGCCGCCGACGAGGCCTGGTGCCAGCAAATCAAGACCAGCTTCGAGGAAAAGACCGGCATCACCGTCGACATGACCCGCAAGAGCTCAGGCGAGACATATGCCCAGGTGCGTGCCGAGGCCGGAAACCCAAAGGGCGACGTTTGGTGGGGCGGCACCGGCGATCCTCATCTTCAGGCCGCCGAGGAAGGACTGACCGAGGAGTATATGTCCCCGATGCGCGGCGAACTGCACGATTGGGCGATCAAGCAGGCGGAAGCCGCCAACAACAAGACGATCGGCGTTTACTCCGGTGCGCTCGGCTTCGGCTACAACAAGGATCTGTTGGCCAAGGGCAACCTGCCGGAGCCGAAATGCTGGGCTGATCTGACCAAGCCGGAATACAAGGGCCACATTCAGATGGCCAACCCGAACTCATCGGGCACCGCCTATACAATGCTCGCGACGATGGTTCAGCTGATGGGCGAGGACAAGGGTTTTGAGTACCTGAAGGCGCTCCACGCCAACATCAACCAGTACACCAAGTCCGGCTCCGCTCCGATTAAGGCCGCGGGTCTCGGCGAAACGACCATCGGCATCGTTTTCATGCATGATGCGGTGGCGCAGACGGCAGCCGGCTTCCCGATCGTCACGGTGGCGCCTTGCGAAGGCACCGGCTATGAGATCGGCTCGATGTCGCTGATCAAGGGCGCCCGCAACCCGGAAGCGGCGAAGCAGTTCTACGACTGGGCGCTGGCCGCCGAGATGCAGTCGAAGGCCAAGGACGTGAAGTCGTTCCAGTTGCCGTCGAACAAGAACGCCACCGCGTCCGAATTGTCGCCCGACCTGTCGACCATCAAGCTCATCGACTACGATTTCAAGAAGTATGGATCGAGCGCCGAGCGCAAGCGCCTGCTGCAGAAGTGGGATACGGAGGTCTCGACCCTGCCGCAGTGATCATGCGCGTCCGCACTGCCACGAGCGCGCTTCACCCGACCGTCGTCCTGTGGACGGCGGTCGGCTTGCTCGGCTATGCGCTGCTGCCTTGGTACGGGTTGGAAAGCAACCTCTTCACCTTGTCCTGGCTGTTGGACGGCTATCCGCTTGACGATGACGTCGCGCCGGCGCTTTTCCTTGTGCTGCAAGGCGACAAACTCTGGCTCGCCCCCCTCGGGCCGCTGCTTGTCGCGCCGCTCCTGCTATGGGGGCGCCGGAAGTCCGATCCTTTCTTTGGCTATTTGCTGATCGCCGTCGGCGCGACCGGCGTCGCCTACTTCCTGCTTCAAGGATTCGGCATTGGTCTGCGCGGCTTCCAGTGGCAATGGCTGACCTTGCTCTTTGGCGAGCTTGACGACCGCCAGTTTGGCATGGGCTGGGGAGCACTGCTGGTAAGCGGCGCGTTCCTGTTCCTGTTCACCCTGGGGCTTGCGGCGCGCGGCGCGGTGGCCGGCGACGAATTCGTCGTCGGCTCGATCGGCTTCGTCGTCTCCATGGTCGCCATCTTTATCTTCATGCCGATCGGTCAAATGCTGGGGAGCGCGCTGCTCACACAGGAGGGCGACTATTCGCTTCCCGTCTTTCTCGCGAAACTCTCCAGCGACCGGCTCTGGAGCCTCGGCTGCCTCACCGGCGGCCCGCGCTGCGGCGTCGCCTGGAATTCGCTCCTTCTCGCCGTGCTCGTCGGCGTAACGACCACCGCGCTCGGCCTTGTCTTTGCCCTGGTGGTGACCCGTACCGGCTTTCGTTACGGCGCGCTATTGCGCGCGCTGACCGTGCTGCCGATCATCACACCACCCTTCGTCATCGGCCTCGCCATCATCCTTCTGTTCGGCCTCTCGGGCGCCATCAATCTGGGTTTCGCCGAGCTGATCGGCGTCCAACCGACGCGATGGGTCTACGGCCTGCCTGGCCTGCTGATCGCCCAGGTGCTCGCTTTCACGCCGATCGCTTTTCTGGTGATGATCGGTGTGGTCGAGGGTGTCAGCCCATCCATGGAGGAGGCCGCGCAGACCCTGCGCGCCAATCGCTGGCAGACATTCATCACCGTCTCCCTGCCGTTGATGCGACCGGGTCTGGCCAATGCCTTTCTGCTCGGCTTTATCGAGAGCATGGCTGATTTCGCCAATCCGCTGGTGCTCGGCGGCAATTTCGATGTGCTGTCCACCGAGATCTTCTTCGCCATCGTCGGCGCGCAATACAACCAGGCGCAGGCGGCGATCCTCGCCCTCGTGCTCCTGTTCTTCACGCTCGGGGCATTCTACGCCCAGCGATTCTGGCTTGGGAAGAAGTCTTACACGACCGTCTCCGGCAAAGGCGACGCCGGCGTTCACTCGCATCTGCCGGCAAAATTGCGCAACGTCGTCTTCGCGGTCGCCGCCGTCTGGACGCTGTTTACCTTGCTGATTTACGTGACGATCTTCTACGGCAGCTTCGTCAAGCTGTGGGGGGTGGATTTCTCTCTGACTTTTGAACACTACGTGACGGCGTTCTCCATCGGCTGGAACGAGTTCGGCATCCACTGGCGCGGGTCGGCCTGGAGTTCTTTCTGGACGACCATGGAAATAGCGATGATCTCCGCGCCGCTGACCGCGGCCATCGGACTCTTGACCGCCTATTTGCTGGTCCGCCAGAATTTTGCCGGCAAGGACACCTTCGAATTCGCGACGATGCTGTCCTTCGCCATTCCCGGCACCGTGATCGGCGTCTCCTACGTGATTGCGTTCAATGTGCCGCCGATCGAGCTCACCGGCACGGGCATTATCCTGGTGCTCTCCTTCATCTTCCGCAACATGCCGGTTGGGGTCCGCGCCGGTGTCGCGTCGATGTCGCAGATCGACCGCAGCCTCGACGAGTCGTCCCTCACTCTGGGAGCCAACTCCTGGCAGACCTTCCGCAAAGTGGTGCTGCCGCTGCTGCGGCCGGCCATCCTTGCCGCGCTGGTCTATTCCTTCGTTCGCGCCATGACCGCCATCAGCGCCATCATCTTCTTGGTCAGCGCCCAGTATGACATGTCGACCAGCTATATCGTCGGCCGCGTCGAGAATAACGAATATGGCGTCGCCATCGCTTATTCCGCCGTCCTTATCGGCGTCATGCTGGCGGTGATCGGTCTGATGCAGCTTGCCGTTGGCAGCCGCATGATCGGCCGGCGCGGTCTCGACGGCGATCTGGCGCAGTCGCGCACCAATGTCAGCCAGGCGGTCGTGGCGCGTCCACGGCCGGCGATCTCGGGAGGCGGATGATGGCCGAAATTCGCGGCAATGCCGCCTCAGTCGAATTCAGGAATGTCACCAAGATCTACGGCAAGAGCAAGGCGCCCGCCGTCAACGACATCTCGCTGTTCATCGAGGCCGGGAAGCTGGTCACCCTGCTTGGACCGTCGGGCTGCGGCAAGACGACCACCTTGCGCATGATAGCCGGACTGGAAATGGTAACGAGCGGCCAGATCCTGATCGGGGGCGCCGACGTCACCCGGCTGCCGGCTACCGATCGTGATGTCTCCATGGTGTTTCAATCCTACGCGCTTTTCCCGCACATGACCGTGACCCAGAACGTCGAATACGGCCTGGGCTTTTCCGGATTCGGCAGGAAGGAGACGGCCGAGAGGGCCAGAGCCGGGCTTGAACTGGTCGGCCTCTCCAATTTCGGCGACCGCCTGCCGAGCCAGCTTTCGGGCGGACAGCAACAGCGTGTCGCGGTGGCGCGGGCGCTGGTCCTGGAGCCGCAGGTGCTGCTCTTCGACGAGCCTTTGTCGAACCTAGATGCGAAGCTCCGCCGGCGCGTGCGCGAGGAAATCCGCGAGATTCAGCAGAAACTCGGCCTGACGGTCGTCTATGTCACCCACGACCAGGAGGAAGCGCTCGCCGTCTCCGATCGCATCATTGTCATGAACAATGCGGTGATTGCCCAAGACGGCACGCCACGCGACCTCTACGAGCAGCCCGCGAATGCTTTCGTGGCCGACTTCATCGGCGAAGCCAACATGTTCCAATGCGAGGTCGTGTCGGTCGAGGGCGACAGCGCCACGGTGCATCTGGGACCTGCCGTGCTGAAGCTGCCGGCTCGCGGCCGCAAACTGGGGCCGGCCATGCTGGCGGCGCGACCGAGCCGCCTCGAGATTGGCGAGCCGAATGCGCCTGGCGCCTTGCCCGGGACGCTTGAAAAAGTGACCTATGTCGGCAGCCACCTCGAGTTCGTAATTGCCACGCAATTCGGCGAAGTCTTCGTGGTCTCGCCGGATGTCGATACCGTGTTTCGAGCGGGGCAGCCGGTGAGCATCGGCTTCCCCGAACGCGGACCCGTGCTGATCACAGACTGAACGCCTCTTTGCAGAGCGCGTGGACCTTGTCGAACACGCCCTTGCCGCCCGCGATGACCAGTGTTCCTTCCTCGAGAACCGTTTTCGGGTCGGGCGTGACGACCGACCCGCCGGCCTCTTCGACCAGAAGCATGCCGGCGAGGCAGTCCCAAGCATTCATATGCTCCTCGACATAGGCGAGCAGCCTGCCCGAGGCGACGTAGGCAAGCATAAGCGCACCGGATGCATTGCGGAAAAACACGCCGCCCTCCTGAAGCAGGAGATCGATCAGCTTGGCGACGGTGCGCGCTTCACGACGATTGGAGAAGCCGGTTCCGACCGAGCCTTGCGTCAGGCTCGTCGTCGGGCTTGTCTTGATGGGCCGGCCGTTGAGGAAAGCGCCACCGCCGCGGCGTCCATAAAATGTCTCGCCGGTAGAGGGTTCATGGATAACGCCCACGACCGCCACACCCTCCTTGACGCAGGCGATGACGACGGTCCAGGCCGGGATGCCGCGCAGAAAGTTGGCAGTGCCGTCGATTGGATCTATCACCCATGTGTAACCCGATCCGCCGGCGAGTGCGGCGTGTTCCTCTCCGATAACACCGTCTTCAGGATATTGCGCCGCAAGCTCCCGGCGGATGAACGTCTCGACATTCCGGTCGGCCTCGGAGACCAGGTCCTGATGACCCTTGCTCTCGATTGTGAGTGTCTCCAGTTGTCGGAAATATTGCAGGCCGAGTTCGCCGCCGCGCCGCGCCAGCGCAGTCGCAAACAGCATCCGATCGTTATCGTCACCATTCACGCAGTCAATTCCGTCATTGTTTCTGCTTCCATTCGTTCCCCGGCTCTTTGTACTCAAGGCCCAATTCTGCAGGGAAAAGTTGAGGTTAACGCTCGGCGATAGGCTGCCATTCGTGGATGATCTTGCAACCTGGCAAGCAGAAAGCGAAGAAATGACCTTGGAACGGTTGATCCCGACTGCGCGAAACCGGCGCATTCAGCAGCTTGCAAAGCAGCAGCGTGCCAACGCCGCCATGCGAGACGAAAGCAATGTCGCCGTCGTGATGGGTCGCAAGAATGCGAAACACGGCCCGCGCGACGCGATCCTGGGCATCGAGCGCGCGCTCCCATCCGCAAACGCTCTCATGTGGATTGGCGAAGAAGGCGTCAGCAACTCGTTCGAAATCGACGGGTGGAAGGAAACCGGTCGCGGAGCGGTCGTTCTCGCCAAGGTGCTCATCCACTTGGACGGGCAAACCAAATCCCGCCGCCAGCAGGCCAGCCGCTTCAATAGCCTTGGCCTCGGAGCTCGACCAGATGGACGTCAGGCCGGACAGCACCGCACAGCCCGCGAAAGCCCTCATCCGGGTGACGCCGCGGTCCGAAAGCCGCCAAGCTGGAACTGGCGTGGCGGGATCAACGGAAACTTCCGGATGAGTGATAAAGAAGGCCGTCGGCATGCCGTTGCGCTCCGATAAAATCCTTCCGACGCCTAACAGAGCTGATCAAGCGCAGGAAGTATCAACACACACCAACCACGTCATTGCACGGGCACTTTTCACAGCCTCAATGGATATCAGAAACAGGAACGTCTGTATCGCGCTGCCATGAGCGGACCTCCGGCCATCAAAACCGCTACATTGTCTTCAAACTCGTCGCAGTTCATTCCGCGCACCGGTCTGCGATTGGCGTAGCGCCCGATCAAGGCGCCGAAATAAGGGGGCAAGGAGTCGTAGTCGGCGAGTTCCTTGAAGCCGAGCACGACGTTGTCGAGCTTGCCCCAGCGGTCGGGCACATTGATCGCCGTGATTATACCGCCATAGGCGATGAACTTGATGGACGCGCCTCTGTCGTTGATGAGCGTGTAGAGATCGACGGCTTTGCCGTCCTGCGTGTTTCAGAATGGGGACTTGTCCACAGAGCCGATGCCGACGATCCCTCCTACCCGGGCTTGTGACAAAGTCGATCGAGCACGTCTCGAAGCGCAGTTGCGGCTTGGTCACGCTCGTCAGCAGACATCAGCTCGGGCTCAGCTTCCAGTCTGAGATGCGGCAGTTCGGTTCGAACGGCGCGACGGGCAGCGACAAGATTGGCCTTCAAATCGATGACGCGATAAGTGGCGACCGGATAGGCGATCCCTTTGACGTGGATGCGCCCCAGTTCGTCGCAGTCAATCGTGTCCTTCACTTGCGCAAACGTCTCATAAGAAATGAGCACGGTCCCTGGCTGCGCCTCCTGCTCAAGACGTGAGGCGAGATTCACGGCGCCGCCGATTATCGTGTAGTCCATCCGGTCCTCGCTGCCGAAGTTGCCGACAGTGCAGTAGTCGGTGTGGATGCCGATGCGGCAGCGCAGTGGTGTTTCAATTCCAATGTCGCGCCAGACTTCGGCAAGTTCGCTCATCCGCTTCTGCATGGCGAGCGCCATCTGCACGCCGGCGAGCGCGTCCTCCTTGACGCCGCGAGTTTCCGGATCGCCGAAAAACATCAGAATCGCGTCGCCGACATACTTGTCGATCGTCGCGCCATGATCCGAAGCAATTTTCGACATTTCCGTCAGATAGTGATTGAGGAGCTGGGTGAGGTCCTCCGACTCCATCTTGTCGGTGGTCTCGGTAAAGCCGGCGATATCCGAGAAGCATATTGTCAGCTTCTTCCGCTGGCTGGCGATCCCGACCTCCTGACGGCCGGTGAATATCGAGTTGTACACCTGGGGCGCCAGGTATTTCGCCAGCTTGCTGGAAAGCGCCTCGAGAGCCGCGGATTTCTCGGCGAGGTTCTCCTCCCGTAGCTTCAGCTCGGTGATGTCCGAGTAGACCGCGACTGTGCCGCCGCCGGTGATCCGCCGCTCGCTTATCATGATCCATCTTCCGTCGCCTCGCCGCTGCTCCCACGGTTCGCCAGGGTTGCGGTGCCGGGAGAGCCGCTCGGCGACCCATTCCTCGAATCGTCCCTCGGCATCCCTGATGTAGCCGCGCTCAGCGGATCGGCGGATGATGTGCTCGAATGTCGTACCGGGCGTCAATTCGATCGCAAGGTCGCTGTAGAGCAGTTCGCGGTAGCGGCTATTGCTAAGGATGAGCCGGTCCTGGCGGTCGTAGAGAGCGAATCCCTCGGAGATGCTCTCGATGGCATCGATGAGCCGCTGGCGCGCTTCGGCGACCTCGCGCAGGTTCTTTTCCTCGACCTCGACTGCAGTGTCCCGGAAGAGCCTGAGCGCCTCGGCCATGCGGCCGATTTCGTCGTGGCCCGCGGCAGGCAATGGCGCACGAAGATTGCCGCCGGCGATTGCGAGCATGCTTTGGCTCACCCCTCCCAGGCGGGCGAGGAGGCTGCGGTCGACATAGAGCCAAACAACAAGAACGGAACTCAAGAGGCTGAGAAAGGCGGAGCCAAGGACAACTCCGGTCCCGTAGCGCTGGACGACCGCGGCTTCGAGACCAGATGCGGTGATCTCGCGGTCTGCCGCGGCGACCAGGCGATCGACGGCAGCGGTAAGACTGCGCGACAGCTGATTGTTTTCGGCCAGAAGCTCTTCGCCCTGCGCCAGGACGGCGAACTCGTCCTGCCGCGCCTTCGGGATGCTGTTTCCGCCGTCGATCAGTGCCTTGAACTCGTTGACCCGCTGCTGGAAACGGGTTCGCAGCCTATCGTCGATCTCGTTGGAAATCGTGTCCAGAACGGCGAGTGACCGGCGCAGCGGAAACAGGATCAACGCCAGATCGCCTGGCGTCGGCGCGTCCGCCGTGTTGACCAGCGCGTCATTGACCGCCGAGATCTCCTGCTGCGCCTTCTGCTGCGGGATGTAGGCCGCTATCGACTGGACCAGGTCGGCCGTCGCCTCCGCGCCTCGATCGGACGCGAGCGGCGTGTCGGCCGTGACCGCCCGCCATTGCTGGAGTTTGGAATTCATCACGAGCATGCCGGGCGCCACAAGGCGCTGACTTGCATTTGTCGTAGCCGACAGGCGACGTAACAGTTCCTCTTTGCGCGCCACCACGGTGAGGCGGGCGGCGACAAGGTCGTCGAGGGCGTTGAGATTGCGCCGCAGACCAAGCACCGCAGCCTCGATCTCAGCCACTACCGCCGTGCTAGGCTTGGCGCCTTTGAGAGCGGCAAGCAGTTCCTCGAGGCGCGTCATCTCTGCCGCGATCGCAGTCGAGACCTCGTTATGCTGAGCCTTGCTGGTCGAAGCAAGTGCGGCGGGCGCAGTGGCGGCGACCCGCTCGGCCTGGCGCGACAGCTGGAGGGACGCGAGCGCCGACGGCACACGCTCCTCGGTGATGTGGTCGACGACCTCCCCCACCTCGAGGAAGGCATAAAGAGCGGCTGTTGTCGCGAGCACCGCGAAGGTGCTGATACCGAAAAAAGCGAGCAACAGACGGCCGCGTATGCCGAGACGCTTAAACATCGCGGCGACGCATTGATTCAGCTGGCGCGGCCGATAGGGTCTGCACAGATTGGCTCAAGGCGATTCGCCGGATCGGTGGTCCATTACTCCAACGGCACGTATTCGCCACCCTTCCAGACATACCATACCCAACTCTGAACAGTGAGGTCGCCCTTATTATCAAAGTCCATACGGCCCAACACAGTGTCAAATTGATTGCCGCGCAGTGATGCAATCACGGCTTGGAGTTCTAGTGAGCCTGCCTTCTCGACCGCCTGCGCCCAGGTCTGGGCGGCGCCGTAACTGTGCAGCGTCCAGGAATCGGGTTCGAAGTTCTCGGCTCGGAATCGTTCGACGACTGTGGCCGCTTCGGCATTTCGACGCGGGTCGGGGACAAAGGTGAAGAGCGTGCCCTCGGCGGCAGGGCCGGCAATCAGCCCAAATGCCTCGGTCGCTGTATCGTCACCCGAGATCAGCTGAACCGAGTAGCCCCGGTCGCGCGCCGCACGGACCATAAGCGCAGCCTCGGTATGATACCCGCCCATGTACAGCACGGCGATATGCGCCCCCTGTAACGTGCTGATCTCGGCCGAGTAGTCGTCTTTCCCGGGAGTGTAGCCTTCATAGATTGATTCGGTCACGCCCCGCTTGTTCAACTGCTTTCTTGTCTCATCGGCGAGACCCTTCCCATAGGTCGTATTGTCGTGAAGGATCGCGATCTTCTTGTCGCTCCAATGATCGGCCAAGTAGTTGCCGGCCTCGAAGCCCTGCGCATCGTCGCGACTGCAGACGCGGAAAACGTTGGCGCGGCCTTGCTCGGTCAACATCGGATTGGTCGAGGACGGCGAAATCTGCAGAATTCCCGCCGCCTCGTACACCTCCGATGCCGGAATCGAGGCTCCAGAGCAGTAGTGCCCGACGACGAACACTACACCGTCAGCCACCAGCTTTTGGGCAGCAGCCACCGCTTGCTTGGGATCGCAGAAGTCGTCGACCGTGATGAGCCGCACCGGCTCGCCGAGGACGCCGCCCGCCGTATTGATGTCGGCCACAGCCACCTCTGCGCCGCGCTTCAATTGCGTGCCAGTCCATTCGAGCTTTCCGGTCATCGGGCCTGCGACCCCGATCAGCACCTCCGCCCGCGCAGGACAGCTAAGCGCCGCGGCCGCGAGCGCGACAATAGCTACGGTGATGATACGGTGCATGGATGCACCCCAAAGGCAGTAGCTTACGCCAATCCCGTCAGCGCCGACAGTCCTTTTCCGCGAGCGTGGATTGGGTTCCGATCCGAGAGCGTCGCGCGTCCAATGGAAGCGCAAAGGACGCTCTTTGAACTTTGCGCATGATCCTTTCCGGACCGAAGGCCAGCGCAGCAAAGGCCGGTACCTCCGGGCGTCAGGCGCCAGGCAGCCTGAACCGGTATTCCGTCACATGATGGTAGATCTGGCCCGGCCATAGCGTGGCCTGCGGGAAATACGGCCGGTTCGGCGCATCCGGCCAGACCTGCGGCTCCAGGCAGAAGCCCGAATAAGCCTTGTATTGAACCGCCCCGAGCCCCGGCGAAGGTGGCGCCAGATACTGGCCGGTATAGAGCTGGACGCCCGGTTCCGTGGTCCACAGCTCCATCTCGACGCCGGAATTCGCGCCTTGCGCCCATGACGCCAGCTTGAGCGGGCCGCGCGTCGAGGCAAGGCAGAAATTCTGGTCGTAGGGGAGCTGCTTGCCCTCACCCTCCATGCGCAGCGGCCGCGCCTGACGGAAATCGAACGGCGTGCCGTCGACCGGCTTCACGACGCCGGTCGGGATCAGCTCGCCATCGACCGGAAGATAGGCGCCGGCGTTCAGCATCAGCCGGTGATCGAGGACATCGCCGGCGCCACCGTCATCCAGGTTGAAATAGGAATGCTGGGTGAGATTGCACAGCGTCGGCTCCTCGCAGGTGGCGGTCAGCTCGACGCTGAGCGTGCCGGGGATCTTCAGCCTATAGGTGCAGGTCACGTCGAGCGCGCCGGGAAAGCCCATCGTGCCGTCGGGATCATGCAGCGTCAGGGTGACAAAATCCCTGCCATGCAGCGAAACCTCCCATGGCCGGTGCGAAAAACCTTGCGAGCCGCCATGCAGCGTGTGCTTGTCGAGGAAGTTGCGCTCGGTCTGGTAGCGCTGGCCGGCGATGGTGAAGCGGCCATCGCGGATACGGTTGGCATAGCGTCCGGCGACGGCGCCGAAGAAGGCCGTATCCGTTTCATAGGGCTTGAAACTGCTATAGCCGAGCACAAGCGGCGCATCGTGCCCGGCCAGCCGCAGATCCTGGATGATGGCGCCCAGCCCGATGATGTTGGCGGTGAGGCCGCCGCCGCGGATGCTGAAGCGGCGGATGGCCTCGCCCGCCTGCGTCGTACCGAAAACCTCGCCGTCCTTCATCGCCATGCCCGAAACGCCAGTTGGTTGATCGATCCCGGCTCGCCGCGTGGGCCGGCTTGGTCTGTTGACGTTCGACAGGCCCTGCCCGATCAGAGGCCGAGGCCGCCGATGCAGACATATTTGGTGTCGAGATAATCCTCGATGCCCTGATGTCCGCCTTCCTTGCCGAGGCCCGATTCCTTGACGCCGCCGAACGGCGCCTCGGGCGTGGTGATCAGCCCTTCATTGACGCCGACCATGCCGTATTTCAGCCCTTCCATGACCCGGAAGGCGCGGCCGAGATCGCCGGTGTAGAAATAGCAGGCGAGGCCGAACTCGGTGTCGTTGGCGAGTGCGATCGCCTCCTCTTCGGTTTCGAACTTGAACACGGGTGCTACCGGGCCAAAGATCTCTTCCTTCATGAAGCGCATCTTCGGCGTGGCGTCGGCGATCACCGTCGGCTGGAAGAACGAACCGCCGAGCGCATGGCGCTTGCCGCCAGCGACGACCTTGCCGCCCTTGGCGGTGGCGTCGGCGATCAGTTCCTCGACCTTTTCGACTGCCTTCTCGTCGATCAGCGGCCCCTGCTGCACGCCGTCATCGAGGCCGGAACCGACCTTCAGCCCGTCGCTGGCGGCGGCGAGCTTTTCGACGAACTTGTCGTAGACACCAGCCTGGACCAGGAAGCGATTGGTGCAGACGCAGGTCTGGCCGGAATTGCGGTATTTGGCGGTGATCGCGCCGGCGACGGCGCGCTCGATATCGGCGTCGTCGAAGACCAGGAATGGCGCGTTGCCACCAAGTTCCATCGACACCTTCTTGACGGTGACGGACGACTTCTGGATCAGGATCTTGCCGACCTCGGTCGAGCCGGTGAAGGTGATCTTCTTGACCAGAGGGTTGGCGCAGATCTCGTCGCCGATCTCGCCGGCAGCGCCGGTCAGGATGTTGATGACGCCTTTGGGGAAGCCGACCTCCTCGGCGAGCGCGCCCCAGGCGAGGCCGGAATAAGGCGTCTGCGACGCCGGTTTGACCACCGCCGTGCAGCCGGCGGCAAGTGCTGGACCGAGCTTGCGGGCCAGCATCGAGGACGGGAAATTCCACGGCGTGATGGCGGCGATGACGCCGACCGGCTCCTTGGTCACCAGGATGCGGCGGTCCGCCCAGGGCGACGGCACGACATCGCCATAGGTGCGGCGGCCTTCTTCGGCGAACCACAATATGTAGGAGGCTGCCGAACCGATCTCGCCCTTCGATTCGAACAGCGACTTGCCCTGCTCGATGGTCAGCAGCTCGGCCAGCACATCCTGGTTGTCCATCATGGCGTCATGCAGCTTGCGCAACAGCTTCGAGCGCTCGAGCGCGGTGGTCTTGCGCCATGTCTGGAAGGCGGCGTCGGCAGCTTCGATGGCGCGGCGCGTCTCGACCTTGCCCGACTTCGGCACGGTGCCGATCTTGAGGCGGGTGGCCGGATTGTTGACGTCGACCGTCTGGCCGCTGTCGGCCTGCACCCACTCGCCGTTGATGAGATTGGCCTGGCGCATGAAATGGCTGGTTTTCTGAAGCATGGTCTAGCCTCCGTTCGGCGCACTGACGGGCCGCTATCTGGATTTCCTTGACGGGCGTGCGCACTGGCATCGATGCCGGCACGCCTGGAGCCACTGCTCTTTACCTAGGGCAAGCCCCGCAATCAATCGCAAGATGGCATATAGGGTTTGGGCCAGCACAAGGCGAGGCCGATTTGCGCTCCCGTTGTTGCTTGAGGATGTGTGAGGAACCGGTGGCTCCCGAGAACCGGAACGGAGCGTAACGTTGGGTATATGAGTACCGGAAGCACCAGGAAACCGCCCTTCGCAGGCATCAATATCGATCATACCTATCCAAACACCTGGACCACCACCGTCAGCCAAAACGCCGTGGTGACGACCGCGCAGGCGGTGGCGATGGTCATCTGGTTCGATGCCAGCGCCTGGCCGGTGTTGAACTGCGTCGCAATCAGGTAGGAATTCACCCCGGATGGCAGCGCTGCCGCCACGACCGCGACTTTCGCCGACAGCGGCGGCAGGCCAAGCAGCCAGACCAGGCCGAGCGCGACGGCCGGCATCAGCATCAGCTTCAGCGCCGACAGCGCCAGCGCCGGCCGCACATTGCCGGAGATGCCGAAACGGCACAGGCTCAGCCCCATGGCAAACAGCGCGACGGGTCCGGCGATGTTGGCCAGCGCGTCGACCAGCCGGACGGCCAGCGCCGGCAATGGCAGGCCGGTGATACGCCACACCCATCCGGCCAGGATGCCGATGATCAGCGGATTGGAGAGCAACTTTCGAAAGAAGCGCCGGATGATGCGCAGCGGATGCACATGCTC
Organism: Mesorhizobium sp. WSM4845; assembly: GCF_055811455.1. Taxonomy (NCBI): domain Bacteria; kingdom Pseudomonadati; phylum Pseudomonadota; class Alphaproteobacteria; order Hyphomicrobiales; family Phyllobacteriaceae; genus Mesorhizobium; species Mesorhizobium sp. WSM4845. The sequence continues at coordinate 96,886 of NZ_JBVVQA010000021.1, read as the reverse complement.
GTCGCCGCGGCCAAAGATCTCAAACAGGATGATCGATGCCATGATCATCGTTGGCAGATGCACGGAAATCAGCAGCGACAGCACTTCGAATCCACTTGGCCCGAATGTGCCGAGGAAGAACGGGATGCCGAGCAGGACGAGGTTGGAAAAAGCCGACGACGCGCCGCCGACGACCCCGGCACGCGCGTCGCGCCCGAACACCCGGGTGATGACCAGGTGGCCTGCGGCCCACGTCACTGCGGCAGCCGTAAAATAGGCGCCCCAGAACAACCAGGGTGCGGTGCCATGGAAATCGGCGTTGACCATGGTGCGGAACAGAAGCAGCGGCATCGCCACCCCGACGGCGAATTCGGCGATGGCCCCACCCGCCTCGGCCTTCAGATAGCCGGTGAGCCCGGCCAGATAGCCGAGCGCGACAAGGCCGAAGACAAAAAGGACGGTTTCGATGAGTGGGGACATTTTTCCCCTGATAGGCGAGCCGGGATTTGAGCGCAACCGCCCCGCCTTGCGAAGCGGTCCGTTCTGGCAAACAGCCGGGATAGGTGATGCCTTGTTTTTCAGCCGGCTTTGCCGTCCCTATATGCGGTCACCGGAAGCCACCTCCGGTGACCGGAAAAGGACGCCTGATGCTTCGATCTGTGCTGGCTCTATTGCTGCTCGTCATTCCCGCCGCGGCCCACGCGACCGAAGCCGGCTGGGCGCTGTTGCGCGACGGCGGACATGTCGTGCTGCTTCGCCATGCCATGGTCACCGGCACTACCGATCCGGCGAATTTCGACATCGAGAAATGCGCCACCCAAGTCAATCTCTCGGTGCGCGGCAAGCAGCAGGCACGCAAGATCGGCGCGCTTTTCGACGCCCGCGCGGCGCCGGTCGAGCGCGTGCTGTCCAGCCGCTATTGCCGCGCCCTCGACACGGCTCGCACCGCTTTCAGAGAAGAGCCCGAACCCTTCGCCCCGCTTGACCTGCTGAAGACCGACGCGAGCGAGAAAGCCGCCCAGCTCGAGGCGATCATGAACGAGATCAGCGCCTATTCCGGCTCCGACAATGTTGTCATGGTCACCCATCTGGAGAACATCATGGCGCTCACCGGCATCTCGCCGCGCGAAGGCGAAGCCGTGATCGTCGAGCCGCAAGGCGACGGCCTGCGCGTGCTCGGCCGCGTCACTTTCTAATCTGCGCTGGAGCCAGTTGAAGCGTTCGCCAGTGGTGAAATCTAACGCTTGGTCCCTAAACGGAATACCGGTTCCGACCCCCCTAGCGGAAGCTCGTTCGTTCGGCCTCGGCCGAATTTACGCAGATGACCCAATGCGGACGTTTGCGACACCCATCAGAGATCTCGGCTTAGCGCCGATGTCAGCCGTCGAGGTGATCTCTACTGTTGCCCAATAGCAGACTATCCTGGAAATCGTGTTTGCGCCATAAGGCTGACCGTGATGGCGCTTCCTCAAAGCTGCCTTCGCGCAACGGCTCGAGTCGGACCTATAGCTGACCTTGGGCGAGCGGTTTGAAGACGTTGTCATTGCCAGCCGCCTACGCCTCGTCCGCGATCCATTCGAGCGAGGCGCCATGCGGGTCGGTCCAAGCGACAGGGGAGCCGTTCACAGATAGGAGGAAGCGGCCTGGCGGCCAGCTTTTTCCGGCGCGTGTGGCGATGGACGGGAATACGCGAGGGAACTCGTTCGATACCCAATACGGAGAAAGACGCATCACCTGTTCTGCGAAGGCCTCTCTGTCTGCCGGATCGGAGACATAGTCGAGGACGGCTGTGTGAAAGACAACGAGGGTAGCGTCCTTTGGCGCTTCGCTGCAGAGCCGCACGAGGTCGCTCCCGCGCAGGTCGCCCTTCACCACCCGAGGCTTGACTGTGGCAGCGATCATTAGGGCCGCCCGCAGATTGGCAAGCCGCGCCGTCTGCTCCGGCCAGACCAGCGTCTCAAGCCATGCGACTTGCGAGGGGTTTGAAACATCGATCGGGCTCAGGTCCAATCCCGCTCGCCAGACGACATGCGGCGGGGCCGTCGGCAATGGCGTTGTCTCGCTGGCTGAGCATCGGAAGACAGGCGGTTCCGAGGCGGTGACGGGTGTGCGGAGCACCGTGCGCCCGTAGTCGTAGCTGTAGAGGTCGGGCATAAGGCAGAGCCCTGCGGAAGTCCCGACCTCCAGGAAGGCCAGCGGCTGCGGCAGGCGCGCCAGGACGGGCAGCAGTGTGGCGCACCTTCCCGGCTCGTTGGTTTGCGTCGAGCGCTCGAGCATGAGCGAGCGGACAAGCTCGGGGTGCGCCAGAAGCGCCTGGCGAAACTCGGTCCACCCTGTCGGTGTGCCGAACAGGTGACGCACCACGGCAAGCAGAAGATTCGGTTGCCGCTTCACGTCCGGGAGGGTCGACAGGAAGCCGAGTGTCTCGCGGTCCCCTGCGACAGCACGAGCCAACTCCTCATAGAGCGGTGAGCGACTGCGAGCTTCCGTGTCGGCGAAGCGAAGATACCGGGTTGAGATCTCTGCCAAGCCCTCCTCGCCCATGTCCGCTGATCCCCGATCCCGACGTCTCGTCGCAGTACACGATCCACGGATCAGATTGGAGCCAGGCGCGGGTCCCGTCGTCAAGATGGCGGGTGTTACGCTTTTGCGGTAGCCCAATGCCTCGTCACTTCCGGCTGCCCCTCGAAAGAGGCCTCGAAGGTTGGCGCGGCCAGTATGGCCTGCATGTGCAATGTCGCGCTTCCGGTATTGCGAAAGCCATGCCAGCGGCCGGCCGGCACGATGACTGTCAGCAGCGCGCCGCCAAATCGACCGTTCACCTACGAACCCTTGCCGCCTGAAAGCCGACGTCCCTGTTGAGGACGTTAGGCGTTCCGGAACTACGGCAAGAGATCCGTCACAGCGCGCCCACTTCCGTCCATTGCCATAGGGAAGCTGGCATGTTCGTGGATGATTTTCCAAGAACCGGCGATGCGCCTTAGCACGATGGTTCGCCGGCTCCAGGAGTCGACCTTTGTGCCATCGGTCTTAATGCCAGTCATGCGCGACAGCCCGAAGGCCACTGCAAGATCGCCGTCGATCATGAGTTGCGGGTCAGCCATGTGAACGGTGACGCCGTTGCGCCAAGTTGCAAACCAAGCATTTATCCCTTCGATGTCGCGTGCCTGTTCGCCTCGATAGGCAAGCGGCGGCGGCAGATCGAAAACCACGACATCCGGGTCCATGGCATCGAGGTTGGCGCGGGCGTCCCCCTTGGCAGTTGCGTCTTCCTGGCCCCGGATGACAGACAAGACTTCCTTTTCAGACATATCGTTGCTCCTTCATTTTCTGGAACGACGAGGCCGGGGCGATCAATCCGACATCGACACCATCGTAACAAATATGGCCGGTCCTAGCTGCTGTTGCATCGTGGTATCAAGAGCGATGAGCCCCTATCTGCCGGACATCGCATCATCGGGGGCTCTATTGGCCCACCACGAGTGCCAATACGACTAAGAGCCCGACCAGCAAGATGGTTCGTCGAACGAGATCAACCGCGGCGGGTTGGGGCATGGCGGGTGGCGTCTTTAGTTTCAGCCGAGTTACCGACGCGGCATGAGACTTTCGATCATTGGCTTCACTGGTGCACGGCAGCATGCCGCGTGGTTCACGAGTTAGTCGGCGTGGATCGCCTCACTTCGACCCATGAAAAAAGATAGTTTGGTGCGGTAGAAATCGGCCAGCGCCGTTCGGCTAGGATTGGTGGCCTGTGACGTCGTATGATGTGGGCCAATCCGACACATATGGCGCTTTCCAGTTCAACTTCCGCTATTCGCTCCATGTGTCCAAAAGCCGACAGTCCGATTCCGGCCCAGAGGCGACATTTCTCGATCAGCTTGGCGAGGACAGCTTCTGGCGCGGCGCTGTTCCGGGAGACGAAGCGAAGGGTAAGTTCCACCCTTAGCGGCAGTTAGTTTAAGGCACCTGGCGTTAGATTTCACACTTGCAGCCGCGCATCAATACGGAGCTTCCATCCCTCGATCATCTGCGCGAATGCCTCCTCCGTCAGTTCGGACAGATACGAGCTTCCTGCCGCGTTCAGGGCAGTGAACGTGTAGCCAATCGACGCCTCCGTGCCTCCGTCAGCGGTCGGGCGGCAGGCCACCTCGACAAATCCGAAACGCGTATCCGGCGTCACCCGGACATAGCGGATGCGATGCGCCACGGGGTCCCAGTCCGTGCAGGCCCAGAGCGTGGTCTCATCACCGTGAGCGGTCCTGAAGACCATGCCCTGGCGCGTCTCCCCGTCTTGTGGATGCAGAAACTCCGGATCCCAGCCGTCCACCCACAGGGTCTCCCCTGTCGGCGTGAACAGCGGAAAGACGTGGTCGATCGGCCCCGAAAGCACGATGCTGTGGCTGCGCTCAAGATGGTTGGTCATCCCCCTCCCCGGCGATTTCCACCAGACCGTGGCTGTCCGCTGCGCCAAGCTCCATTCCGTAGATGCGCTTCAATTGGCCGATTGTTTCCAGGGTCGTCGGGGAAAACGGCGTCTGGCCTTCGAAGGCATGCAGCACGATGCCTTCGATGAGTTCACCTAGGCTCATGTCGCGATGCTCGGCCAAGGCCTTGAGCACCTTCACCAATCGTTTTTCCAGGCGAACCCCGGTCTGCACGCGTTCGATGGTGGTCATAGGATTTCCGTACCATGGTACACTGGTACATGCAATGACCAGAGATGGGATGGTTGCGGCATATCGCCGGGAGGGTCGCCAACGGCTCTTCTTGCGTTTACGGAGTGGGTATCCCATCTGCGCCCGGCGTTCAGGCCTTTTCCTGCCCGGAAAAACCGATTAGACAGCGCGCAACACCAGCGGACAGATTCCGCCCGCAACCGAAGGAAAAGCCCTTGTCCACCACGTTCGACAAAGTCGCCAAGATCATCGCCGACACCAGTGAGATCGATATCGACACGATCACCCCTGAAAGCCACACCATCGACGATCTCGGCATCGACAGCCTCGACTTCCTCGACATCGTCTTTGCCATCGACAAGGAATTCGGCATCAAGGTGCCGCTGGAAAAGTGGACGCAGGAGGTCAATGACGGCAAGGCCTCGACCGACGATTACTTCGTCATGAAGAACCTCTGCGCCAAGATCGACGCCCTGGTCATGGCAAAGAACGGCTGAAATGGCTTGTCTTCTAGCCTGACCCAACAGCCGCCCCATGAACCCTCGCCCATGAGCTCCCACGACGTCGTCATATCAGGCATCGGCCTTGTCTCTTCGCTGGGAGAAGGCCCGGATGCGCATTGGCGCAAGCTCGTCCAGCCCGGCCTGGAGCCGGTGCTCGAAGCCGCCCGCTTCTCGCCCTACACCGTCCACCCGCTGCCGGAGATCGACTGGAACCTGCAGATCGCCAAGCGCGGCGACCAGCGGCAGATGGAAACCTGGCAGCGGCTCGGCACCTATGCCGCCGGCATGGCGCTGGACGACGCCGGCATCAAGGGCAATGACGATCTCTGCACGACGATGGACATGGTGGTGGCTGCCGGCGGCGGCGAGCGCGACGAGGCGGTCGACGCCGACATTCTCGCCGCTTCGGAAAGCCGCAACGACCGCGACGTGCTGCTCAACGAGAAACTGACCACCGAATTGCGGCCGACGCTGTTTCTGGCACAGCTTTCCAACCTGCTCGCCGGCAACATCTCAATCGTCCACAAGGTGACCGGCTCGTCGCGCACTTTCATGGGCGAGGAAGGTGCCGGCGTCGCCGCTGTCGAGACAGCCGCCGCGCGCATCCGCTCCGGCCAATCGACGCATATCCTGGTCGGCGGCGCGTTCCAGACCGAACATTCCGACATGCTGCTTGGCTATGAGTTGGCCGGCTACCTGCATCGCGGCCGCTGGAGACCGGTCTGGCAGAGACAGGGCCTGGACGGCGGCGGCGTGGTGACTGGATCAGGCAGTGCGTTTCTCGTCCTGGAACAGCGCAAGCACGCGATCAGCCGCGGGCGAAAGATCTATGCCGAACTCGGCCCGGTCGTATCCGGACGCGCCATACGCCGGCAGGGCGAGCTCGATGCCGAGATTGCCGCGCTGCTCAGCCAGGCGGCATTGCCGAATGGCGAGCTACTGACGATTTCAGGCGCTTCGGGTGCCCATGCCGCGACTGCTGCCGAGAAATCGGCGCTCGACGCCAATCCGGCGATTGCCGCACGCGGTTTTTCGACGCTGACCGGCCACATGAAGGAAGCGCAGTTTCCCTTCGCCGTGGCGCTGGCTGCATTGGCTGTCGAACGCAAGGCCGCCTACCCGGCTTTTGACGCCGCCACCGAGAAGCCGTTCAACGGCATTCCCAGGACCGTGCTTGCAACGGCGATCGGCTATCACCAATTCGAGGGCATGGCGTTGGTCAACGCCGCCTAGAGGGTTTTGGGACAAAAACATGGCCAATCTGAACGACCACATGGGCAGGCCGATCGTTGCCGTCACCGGCATCGGCGTGGTGACGTCGCTGGGCGTCGGCAAGGCCGACAATTGGGCAGCGCTCACCGCGGGCACGTCCGGCATCCATCCGATAACCCGCTTTCCGGTCGACCATCTGAACACCCGCATCTCCGGCACGGTCGATTTCCTGCCGTCGAGCTCCAAGGGCGCTTCCCTTCTTACCTACGACCTCGCCGAGATAGCCGCGCAGGAAGCCGTGGCCGAAGCCGGCCTCGATTCGGGCGATTTCGGCGGGCCGCTTTTCCTCGCCTCGCCGCCGGTCGAGCTCGACTGGAGCGAGCGCTTTTCGCTGTACAATTCCGACAAGCACGACGTCGGCGCCGAACGGCTGCTTCGGGTGGCACGCGGCTTGAAGGGGTTCGATGTTTTCGAGACCACCCAATTCGGTTCGATCGCCGACCGGCTCGCCGACCGTTTTGGCACGCGCGGCCTGCCGATCACGCTGTCGACGGCCTGCGCCTCTGGCGCCACCTCGATCCAGCTCGGCGTCGAGGCGATCCGCCGCGGCGAATGCGACCGGGCACTGTCGATCGGCGCCGACGGCTCGGCGACCGCCGAGGCGCTGATCCGTTTCTCGCTGCTTTCCGCACTCTCCACCCACAACGACATCCCCGAAAAGGCGTCAAAACCGTTTTCCAGGGATCGCGACGGTTTTGTCCTCGCTGAGGGTTCTGGCGCGCTGGTATTGGAATCGCTGGAGGCGGCACTCGCCCGTGGTGCAAACATCCTCGGCATCCTGCGCGGCTGCGGCGAGAAGGCCGACGATTTCCACCGCACCCGCTCGAAGCCGGACGGCTCGCCGGCGATCGCGGCGGTTCGCGCCGCGCTCGCCGATGCCGGCTTGGGCGAGGACGAGATCGATTATGTCAATGCCCATGGCACCTCGACGCCGGAAAACGACAAGATGGAGCATTTGTCGCTGTCGACCGTGTTCGGCGAGCGGATCGGCTCGATGCCGATCTCATCGAACAAGTCGATGATCGGCCACACGCTGTCGGCCGCCGGCGCCGTCGAGGCGGCGTTTTCGCTGATGACCATGCGCGAAAGCGTCATCCCGCCGACCATCAATTACGACAATCCCGATCCGGCGATCGTGCTCGACGTGGTGCCGAACCAGAAGCGCAACGCCGAGGTCGGCACGGTGCTGTCGAACTCCTTCGGCTTCGGCGGCCAGAACACCTGCCTTGTCATGGCGCGGGAACCAGTCTAAGCGACCGTTCTTCGCCAACAGAACCGACAGGCTCCATGCGCGCATTGCAACTTATCGAGGACCGCCGCCTTGAAACGGTGGACCTGCCGCTTCCGCCGCAGCCTGCGCTGGGCGAGGTGACGCTGCGCATCAAGGCCGTGGCGCTCAATCATATCGACGTCTGGGGCTGGCGCGGCATGGCCTTCGCCAAGCGCAAGCTGCCGCTGGTCGTCGGCGCCGAAGCCTCGGGCGAGGTCGAGGCGGTCGGCCCCGGCGTCTCCAGCCTTGTGCCGGGGCAGCTTGTATCGATCTACGGCGCGCGCACCTGCGGGCTTTGCCGCGCCTGCCGCGAAGGCCGCGACAACCTCTGCGAGCATGTCTCGGGCGTTCACGGCTTCCATCTCGACGGCTTTGCGCAAGAGAAGATAAACCTGCCGGCGCGCCTGCTGGTCCCTGCCCCGCCTGGCGTGACCGACGTCGGCGCCGCCGTCGCGCCCGTCACCTTCGGCACGGTCGAGCACATGCTGTTCGACAATGCCAGGCTGCAGGCCGGCGAAACCATTCTGGTCCATGCCGGCGGCTCGGGAATCGGCTCCGCCGCGATCCAGCTGGCGAAGAAAATGGGCTGCACCGTGATCACCACGGTTGGCTCGAACGACAAGATCGACAAGGCGAAGGCGCTTGGCGCCGATCACGTCATCAACTACCGCGACGACCGTTTCGAAGGCGTCGTGCGCAAGCTGACGAAGAAGAAGGGCGTCGACGTCGTCTTCGAGCATGTCGGCGCCGACACCTTTGCCGCCTCGATGCTGTGCCTGAAACGCGGCGGCCGCCTGGTGACCTGCGGCTCGACCTCGGGCGTATCGACGCAGATCAACCTGATGCAATTGTTCCAGCAGCAGCTGAAGCTGCTCGGCTCGTTCGGCTGCCGCATGCAAAACATGGCCGACGCCATGCAGAAAATGGCGGCGGGGCTGGTTTCTCCGGTTATCGACACCGAAGTCGGCTTCGACGGCATCGACGCCGCGCTGAAGCGCATGGAAGGCCGCGACGTGTTCGGCAAGATCATCCTGCGCGTCGGCTAGACCATGATGCTGCTGTCTGAAAACATCATGGTCTAGGAATGGTCGGCAACGCCTTCAAGAAGCTCCGCCGGGACCTGGCGTTCCGCTACGGCAGGCGGCTGCGCCAGTTCAACTACTGGCTGCTTGCGCGCCTCGCGATGACGATGATTTGGCTGCTGCGTCGGCTGCCGGTCGACAGCGCGCTCAATTTCGCCGACCGCGCCGCCCGCCGCATTGGCCCTTGGGTGGGGCGCCATAACGTCGCCATCGCCAATCTGCGCAAGGCTTATCCGGAAAAGAGCGACAAGGAGATCCAGGCCATCGCCTCCGACATGTGGGGCAACATGGCTCGCCTTGCCGCGGAATACGTCTTTCTCGATGCCCTGTTCGACTACGATCCCGCCGCGACGAAACCGGGGCGCATCGAGGTCAAGGGGGTCGAGCACTTCGTGCAAATCGCCGGCGAGCAAAAACCGCATATCATCTTCACCGGGCATCTCGGCAATTTCGAGCTGCTTCCGGTGGCGGCAGCCACTTTCGGCATGAACATCACGGCGCTGTTTCGTCCGCCCAACAACCCCTACCTTGCCGACTACATCCTCTCGACTCGCCGCTCGACCATGGGCTCGCTCCTGCCCTCCGCGACCGGCGCTTCGTTCGCGCTGGCGGCCATCCTGGAGAAAGGCGGCAATATCGGCGTGCTCGTCGACCAGAAATTCTCGAGCGGGCTCGAAACGACTTTTTTCGGCCGCCCATGCGAAAGCAACCGGGTCCTGGGCACCCTGGCGCGGCACTATGACTGCGATGTCTATCCGGCGCGCTGCGTGCGCCTGCCGGGCAACCGCTTCCGGCTCGAGATCGAGGACAAACTGATCTTGCCGCGCACCGCCGGCGGCAGTGTCGACGTCCATGGCACCACCCAGCTGCTCAATGACGTGGTCGAGCGCTGGGTGCGCGAGGATCCCGGCCAATGGATGTGGTTCCACAAAAGATGGGAAATCAGCGGCCCGCGCGGGAAGCACAAGCGGGCGAGGAACCGCGGCAAAGCCGCCTGAGTAGAAGTGAGTGACAGCAATTATGCTATTGTTGGCAATGTGCTAATTGCGCCACCGACCCCGCCCGGTTACCGAGGTGGGTTTTTGTTTGGTCACCGATCGCTCGGTGGCCTGTCCTGGCAAGACCAATCAGCCAACCGAAGGGGCGCCATAGCGAAGCCCATCCACCAGCAAGCCAACCATGCGTCGTGCCTGGTCGGGGCCTCCACCATAGCGGTCTGGTGAGCAGAGCCTGGCAATCGCGAACAATAATTCCTTAGCATCAACGTCCGAGCGAACATCGCCTGCTTCGGTCGCGGCATCCAGCAAGCTCTGCAGCGCGGGCCTAAGTTTCTCAAGAAAATACTGCGGCAAGGACTCATATGCCGGATCGCCGGAGGAGAAGGCCGCGGCGAGTCCACGCTTGGCAGCGATAAAGTCCACGTAACGCTGCATCCATCGGGCGAGCGCTTCGCCGGGTTCATGTTCGGCCGCAATGGCAGATGCAGCATTTGCGCAGGCATCCACTTCGTTACGGAAGACCGCCACGATCAGGTCCGAACGCTGCGGAAAATGCCGATAGAGCGTACCCACGCCAACGCCGGCCTTATCGGCGATCTCTCGCACCGGAGCATCGACCCCCGAAGCTGCAAACACTGCCATTGCCGCTTCGAGCAGCGCCTTGGAGTTGCGTTGCGCGTCCGCACGCACGCGTCGATCCGTCGAGTTTACGGGCTCCAAGCCACCACCCCGCTCCTTCGATTTGTCGTCCATGATTTTTCCATTGATAAACGGAACAATGTTCCGTATAAAACGGAATGCAGTTCCGATTAGGAAAATTAGCACAGCATGGCGCCGTTGCCTACACGTCAATGCAAAAAGAGGAGATCACCATGCGGGTCAAACCTATTGCCCTGGTCACTGCGGCCAACAAGGGAATCGGCCTCCAGATCGCCAGGGACCTGGCCACGCACGGCCTCACCGTGCCGTAGGGTCGCGTATGCTCGAGCACGCGGAGACGGCTGCAAAGAGCGTCGGCGCGGATGCCCGCGCCCTCCAACTCGATGTCACGAACCAGGCCTCGATCGCCGCCGCGGCAAAGCGCATCCGTAACGAGTTCGGTCGCCTCGACGTCCTGGTGAACAATGCAGGCATTTCCGATGCGGGAAAGCAGGGCATCTCGCATGCGGCGCCCCTCGAGGGACGCGCGGTGTTCGAGACCAACGTGTTCGGCGTCGTCGCCGTCACGCAGGCGATGTTACGGCTGCTTGGTGAAGCGCCGGCGGCACGCATCGTCAGCGTCGACCCGTCCAGTCCACAGCGCGCGTTGTTCGGCCCTGTTTACAGCCTCTCGGAGACTGCCCTCGATGCGACGACGCTCGCCTTCGCCATCGAATTTGAGGATGCCGGCGCCGAGGCTGCCTGCCCCGGCTTCACTTCGACGAACCTCAACAAATTCGAGGGCACGGCCGAACGGGCCGCGTGAGCCCTTCGCCCCACGCTCCTCGACGCGAACGGTCCGATGGGCACGTTCCCGAGCCAGGACGGGCCGTTCCCGCGGCGGTCTCGTCCCGATTGCTGGCGCCGGGAGAGTGGCGGCGCACCCTGGCTCCGGTGCCGATCGAGCCCGCGTGATCTGCGATCTTGGGGCGGGTCGAGAGGTCTATCGAGACTGGTACCGGAAAGCCGCGACAAAGGCTGCAAAGGCGGGCGATTGATTGCGTCGGCTGGGGTAGTAAAGATGATAGCCCTGGAAGGTCGGGCACCAGTCGGCAAGGACTTCCTCGAGCCGACCGCTCTCAACATAGGGTTGAACAAGATTCTTCGGTGCATAGGCCAAACCAATACCGTCGAGGGCCGCGTCAAGCGCCGGCGCGATATTGTTCAGGGTCAGCTGGCCGTCCACACGGACGCTGAACTCGCGTCCGTTCTTCCTGAATTCCCAGGCATATAACGCGCCTGAGCTGGGAAGCCGCAGGTTGATGCAGTTGTGGTCGGTCAAGTCCTGAGGGCTTTTCGGCGCAGCCCGACGAGCGAAATAATCGGGTGAGCCGGCGACGCAATAGCCGACATCGGGACCAATGCGAACGGCCACCATGTCGCGGGCGATTGCCTCGCCAAGTCGAACACCGGCATCGAACTGACGCTCGACGATGTTGGTGAAGCCGTTGTCGACAATGAGCTCCACGTTGATGTCCGGGTAGTTTCGCAGGAACGCTGGCAGCCTGGGGCGAAAGACCAGATTGACGGCATCATCGGGGCACACGATACGGATCTGGCCCGAGGGCTGGCCGCGCAGGGCGCTGATCGCGCTGATCCCGGCGGCAATGCTTTCGAAATGCGGCTCGATGCTTTCGACGAGGCGTTCTCCGGTCGCCGTGGGCGCCACATCGCGGGTCGTGCGAGAGAGCAGACGGACGCCAAGCCGTTCCTCCATTCCCCTGATCGTATGGCTGAGGGCCGATCGGGTAACACCCAATTTGGCCGCCGCTCGCGTAAAACTGCGCTGCCGAGCGACCTCAAGGAAGGCTCGCATCTCACTGAACTCGTCACGCGGCATTGGTGAGCTCCGTTCACTACGACATGCAGATTATAGCTGCTAGTCTGACAAGACCAGCCCGGCTACCTAGTCTGTCGACGGACAGGAGCGCACGAATGGCTATCGAACTGACACTGGATGACACGCTGGCGGCTGAAGGGGCGGTAACGCCATGGGCCGCCGTCACCTGCCTGTCGCTTTTGACCTTTCTCCTGGTCGGCCTAGAATTCATGCCGGTGAGCCTGTTGACTCCGATTGCGCAGGACCTGGCCATCTCGGAAGGCCAGGCCGGACAGGCGATCGCCTTGTCGGGGCTCTTTGCCGTGATCACCAGCCTGTTCGGCAACGCGCTCCTGGCCAAGCTCGACCGGAGAACGGTCGTCCTGCTGTACACGGCAGTGCTGGTCGCATCGAGTTTGGCTGTTGCCCTCGCTCCCAACTTCCTGGTGTTTCTGGCCGGACGGGCCCTGGTCGGGATCGCGATCGGCGGCTTCTGGTCGCTCTCCACGGCCATTTTGGCGCGCCTGGCCTCAGGCTCCGACCTGCCCAAGGCGATCGCCCTGCTGCAGGGCGGAACTGCATTGGCGATCGTCATCGCCGCACCGCTCGGCAGCTTCCTCGGCGAATTGATCGGGTGGCGGGGCACCTTCTTCGTCACAGTCCCGGTCGGCGTCGCGGCGCTCGTCTGGCAACTGGCCATTCTGCCGAAGATGCCGCCGATGGAGGCCGTTTCGGTATCCAGCATGTTCCGTCTGCTGCGCAATCGGACATTCACCATCGGCATGGCGGCAACTGGGCTCGCATTCATGGGAATGAATTCGCTGTCGATCTATCTGCGCCCATTCCTTGAAAGCGTCACCGGCCTCGACGTCAACGTCCTGTCGCTGGTGCTGCTGGGCCTCGGCCTAGGAGGCCTGGCGGGACTGTCCATCGCCGGCTTTGTTCTCCGGCGAAACCTCACCGCCGTGCTGATCGGGCTGCCGAGCGCGCTTGCGCTCCTCGCCCTGCTCCTGATCGCAGTGGGACCGGTGCTTTGGGCCACGGCTACGCTTCTGGTTCTTTGGGGGCTGTTCAACACCCCGATTCCGGCGGCGTGGGGTACATGGATGGCTCAGATCATTCCCGACGATCTTGAAGCTGGAGGCGGGTTGCAGGTCGCATTGATCCAGTTCGCCATCGCCGGCGGCGCTTCCGCGGGCGGCATGCTGTTCGACACTGCCGGCTGGTGGAGCGCCTTCCTGCTCGCCGCCGCCCTGCTGGCGGGCTCAGCCCTGCTCGCCGCTGCCGCCAGCCCTCGCGCTGCTGCGGTGCAGAACCTTTGATCGCGGAGGGACAGCGCCCGGACAGCGCCCCCCTCTGTCCGGCAGGACAGACGGGGGCGCGAAGGATCACTACAGAGCGCTTTTATTCTGAACCGCCGCATTCTTGGCTGGGCTGGGCATTGCTGCACTGCCCGACTTCCTTACCGACGTGCCGATCGCGGAGGGTACATTGAGACAAGTGATGGCGGATTATCCCTCGCCAGAGGCGGGGATCTATGTGGTGCGGCCACCTGGCGGGATTGCGCCCAGAAAGGTGCGTGCGCTGATTGACATCCTCATCGAATGGTTCGGCGCCCGTTGGGTGCAATCATTGCGACCTTCGGGTGGTGATCGCGGCGCAACGGCGAGAAAGCGCAGCCAACACCGGTCCCTTCGCCATCTCGGGCCACAATCTCGATGGACTTAGAGCGGGTGGTTTTAGCCGCATTTCTGCGACGCCAGGAGAAAAGTGATCCTGATCGGTCAAAGCATTGCCTCATCGGCCGTAAGTGCATGCTCTCGCGTGCCGGAGACGATGATCTCCAGGACCTCATGCTCGTCGGTGTTTTTGATGTAGCGATCGCCGACGTTCTCGCCGCGCTTAAGCACCATCACGCGGTCGCCCACAGCGAAGATGTCAACGAGGCGGTGGGAGATGATGATCTGGGCAACGCCCTGCTTTTTCAGTTCCAGCATGGTTTCGAGCAGCCGCTCGGTCGCCATCACCGAGAGATTGGCGGTCGGCTCGTCGAGGATCACCACGCGCGGCTGAAAGGAGATAGCGCGGGCAATCGCCACCGATTGCTGGCGGCCGCCCGAAAGGCTCTCGACCTTTTGATAGACGGAGTTCACGTCGACCTTGAGCCGCTTCAGCACACTGTCGGCTTCCGCGTACATTTTCCGCCGATTGACGAAAAGGCCCCTGCGCGGCCAACGGCCAAGAAAGATATTCTGACCGACATCCATATTCCCGCAAAGAGCGAAATCCTGGTAGATCATCTCGATCCCGGCGTCGCGGCTTTCGTGCGGGCTCTTGAAGTGCACCGGCTGCCCGGCGACGAAGATCTCGCCGCCCGCGTCGCGCTGGTAGGCGCCGGTCAGGATCTTCATCAGCGTCGACTTGCCGGCCGAGTTGTCGCCGACGAGGCCCAGGATCTCGCCGGGATAGAGCACGAGGTCGACATTGCGGAGCGCCTGCACCGCACCGAAGGCTTTTTCGATGCCCCGCATTTCTACGATCGGTGCAGGCCTGGTCGCGTCACGCATGGGTGGTTTCCGCCGTTCTTGTGCGCCGCGCGAGGCGCGCCCGCAGGCGGCCGAAGATGTTGGCCTGACGCACCCAGATGTCGATCAGCACCGCCACGATCAGGATGCCACCGATGAAGACGTTGATCCAGTGCTGCGGCATGGTGAAACCCTGTACGTTGAGCTGCAGCAGCGCCCGGATCAGGGTGATCACCGCCGCCCCGGCGAGCGCCCCGATCACGGTGCCGTAGCCGCCGAAGATCGAACCGCCGCCGATGATCACCGAAGCGATGGCGTCGAGCTCGCGGAACTGGCCGGCCACCGGGTTGAAGCTGCGGAAGTAGGCGACGTTGATGATCCCGGCCATTGTCGCGCAGAGCGCCGCCAGCATGAGCGCGAAGAACCGCACCCGGTTGGTGTTGATCCCGGCATAAGCGGCGGCGCGAATGTTGCCGCCGGTCGCATAGACCTTCTGCCCGAACGGCATGTAGGCGAGCACGACGCCGGCAATGAGGGCGACCAACAGCATCCAGATGGTCTGGACGCTCACCACCTCGGCGATCGAGCGCAGCAGCCCGTCCGGCAGCGAGATGCGGTAGTGCAGCAGGATGTCGTTCACCTTGCGGCCAAGCAGGTTGTAGCCCTCGGGCCAGCCGGTGAGCTGCTGCCCGGCGACGAACCAGGCGGCGAGGCCGCGGGCGATGTAGAACATGCCGAGCGTGGCGATGAAGGCCGGCAGCTTGAAGCCGACGGTGACGATCGCGTTGACGAGGCCGGCGCACATGCCCGCCAGCAGGCCCATCGCCACGGCGGTCACGGGGTCGGCGCCGAGGACCTTGAGGAAATAGGCGGCTGTGCTGCCGGCGAGGGCAAGCACCGCCCCGACGGAGAGGTCGATATCGCCGGCGGCGATGACGTAGGTGAGCCCGATGGTGATCAGCGCAAGCTCGGTGTAGTTGAGCAAGATAGCGAAGCTGTTGGACAGGTTCCACCAGTAGTCCGGCCGGAGCGCGAGGCCGGTCAGCCACAGGAGCGCGGTCAGGATGATGGCGAGCGCGTCGCGCCGGGCGAGGAGCTTGCCTAACCCGGTGGCCGACAACGCCATGTCGGCCGCCATCGCGCCCTTAGTCTGCACCCCCTCGATCGCGATGCCGCCGATCTCGTAGGCCGGTGGCGGCGGCCGGCCGCGGAGCCAGGCCCAGAGGCGCCCTGCGACCTGGCGGCGGATGAGATAGGGCTCGATGAGCACAGCGACGACGAGTAGCAGCCCGAGGAACACCGGCACCGCGCCGACCGGTAGCGAGAAAACTGCGTTGACCGCGATCTCCTCGTCGCCGATCTTGATGATGCGCGTGATCGGCCAGCCCTCGCGCAATACCTTGTCGAGCAGCACCACCAGAAGGGCGCCAAGGCAGGATCCGGCGACCCGGCCGCGGCCGCCGAGGATCGAGGCGCCGCCGATGATCACGGCGGCAATGACGGTCAGTTCACCGCTGACGCCGTAGAGCGGCGTCACGCCCTTGTCCTGCGCAGCTGACATCAAGCCGGCCAGCGCCGCGCAGAGCGAGGAGATCAGGAAGGCTCGGATGCGCACCCAGTTGGTCGGGATGCCGGCATAGGACGCCGCCTGCTCGTTGCCGCCGGTGGCGAAGGTCTCGTAGCCCCAGCGCGTCTTGGCAAGCACATAGGCGCCGATCACGGCGACAACGAGGAAGATCACGATCTGGTTGTTGAAGCCGAGGAGGTTGGTCTCGCCGAGGTGAAAAAAACCCGGATAGCCGGTCGCCTTGGCAGGGTAGTAGATCGCCTGGCCGTGAGTGAGCGCCAGCACGAAGCCGCGGCCGATGAAGAGGACGGTCAGCGTGGCGATGAACGCCGGCACCTTCAGGATGGTGACGAGCACGCCGTTGATCAGCCCGATCAGCGTGCCGAGCAGCAGGCAGAGGATCGCCGACGTGACGACGCCGAGGTCAAGGAAGTTCGGCGCGAACAGCCTGGCAAAGACGACGGCGACTAGGCCGTAAGTTGAACCGACCGAAAGATCGAGGTCCTTGTTGACGATGACGAAGGTCACTCCGACCGCGATGATGGCAACCCGCGAGGTGTCGCGGAGCAGCGAGTGAAACGCTCCTGTTGACCCGAAGAACGCGGGATTGACGAGAGCGCCGCCGAGATAGAGCAGCAAAAGCAAGGCAACGAGCCCCACCTCCCAGCCGCCGACAATCTGGGACGGCGCACGGCCGAGCGATGTGGTCGCGGTAAGCGCCATGGTCTCTTCTGGTCGATTTCCTGCTGCCGCATTGCGGGAGAGCCTGCACTCTCCCGCAATGATTTCAGACGTTCCGAGTGGACTCAGTTCTCGAAGCGCTTGCCGACCTCCTCGACGGTCTCCTTCGTCACCAGTTGGGCGCGTGTGTCGAGGTTGGCCGCCGCGATGCCGCGGTCGATCTCCAGATAGAGCTGCATGACCGGCCAGAAGCCCTGCAAGAAGGGCTGCTGCCCCAGCGCGCCGGTCAGATCGCCGCTCTTCATCGCGTCCTGCTGGGCCGGGCCGAGGTCGAAACCGTAGGCGCAGATCTTGCCGGTCATTCCTGTCTGAGCGACGGCCTTGGCAAGCGCCGGCGTGAACACGTTGTTGCCGGCGAACGCGCCTACGACATCGCCGCGCGATTCGAACAGCGTCACGATGCCGTTCACCGGGTCATTCGGATTGGTGTCTATACCGGTGTTCTCCGGACCCGCGTCGACCTTGAAGGCATCAAGCTTGCCGGCATCCTTCAAGCCCTTGACGATGGCGTTGAAAGCCGAAGTGACGCGGTTGTTCACCTCGATGTTGCCCATTGCGGTCGACGACGGCAGGACGATCGAACCCTTCTCTATACCCTTGTCCGCGAGGCACTTGACGAGCGCCTCGCCGGCGATTGCGGCAGCGGAGGCGTCCTGGCCGGTGTGGCCGATGCCGCTGCGGTTGAGGAGCGTGCCGTCAAAGGAATTGGTCGTAGCGACCGGTATCCCCTTCGCCTCGGCAGCCTTGACGATGTCGTTATAGGCGCCGACCTGGGGCGTTGTCATGATCAACCCGTCGATCGTCGGATCCTGCACGATCTGGTTCAGGATTTCGATCTCGCGGGCAGGGTCGTCAGTCGGCGATTCCGAGCCGAGCAGCAGGACCTTGGCGCCGATCAGGTTGCCGGCGACGGTCGCGCCGACGTAGACCGGATCGAAGAAGCCATTGCCGGCAGTGTGTGTCACGATAGCGAATGTGAGGTGACCATCGGCCGAATGGAAGTCCTTGGTACCGGGGGCCTCCTTTGCGGCTTCTTCGAAGCTGTAGCCGCCGACCGCCTTGTCGACGCCGCCCGATTGTGCGTAAGCGTTCGATACGCCGAGCGATAACGCCGCGGCACATGCCGCGAGCGAGAAAATACGTTTCATGATTATCCTCCCTTGCAACCAACGGTCGGAAGCCGTTCGGGCGCATTTATTCAGGATTCCGAATGCTCCCTCCCACCCCGTATATTCTGCCCAAAGTCTGCCCACGTAAATAGTGCTAGCGCGACGCGGTGTCAGACAGACGAGGAGACTTGGTGTATTGTGATCCCTACCTGGGCCGCATTTCAAAAGGGAGCGACACGGAGAGCACCAAAAAAGTTTCACAAACGCGTAGGGAGGATACCGCGATGAATCTGCGACCAGACCCCACATTCTATCCGTCACCTAGGCTGGCTATGGAAGGGCCGCCGGAAACTCTGGCCTACACGTTGATGCTTAGCCCGGACTTCTCGCAACCCGACGGTTTGGCTGTGGTGAATGTCGATCCAAATTCGCCGGATTTCGGCAAGATCGTCCACACTGTGATCATGCCAAACAAGGGCGATGAGTTTCATCACTTCGGCTGGAATGCGTGTTCTTCGGCGCTATCACCACTGACTGGCCACGCCTTTTTGGAGCGTCGTTATCTGATCATTCCGGGCATTCGTTCGTCGCGCATCTACATAATTGATGTGAAGGGCGGGCCGACAGCCGCCAAGATTCACAAGATCATCGAACCCGCAGAAGTCTTTGCCAAGACGGGCTATTCCCGCCCGCATACGATCCACTGCGGACCCGAGGGCATTTATGTCTCGACCCTCGGCGGCGGCGGCAAGGACGGTACCGACGGTCCTCCGGGCATTTTCATCATGGATTGCCAGACCTTCGATGTCATTGGCCGCTATGAGATAGATCGTGGCGCCCAGGACAAGCACTACGATTTCTGGTGGAACCTGCCGCGCGACTACATGGTCAGTTCCGAATGGGCCCTGCCGCCGCAGTTCGAAAACGGCATCGTCCCTGAGGATCTACTGTCCAACAAGTACGGCCACCGCATGCATTTCTGGGATCTGCGTGCGCGTAAGAACATTCAGACGATCGATCTGGGGGCCAATCACCAAATGGCGCTTGAAATCCGCCCGGCGCATGATCCAGTCCAGCAATACGGCTTCTGCGGCGTTGTAGTCGATACCACCAATCTCGAAGGCTCGATCTGGACTTGGTGGCGCGACGCGGATGGCAAGTTCCAGGCCAAGAAGACGGCGGTCATCCCGCCTCAACCGGCCAATGCCGACGATCTGCCGGATCTTTTGAAGGGTTTCTCGGCGGTGCCCCCGCTGGTCACCGACATCGACCTCAGCCTCGACGACAAATATCTCTATGTGGCTTGTTGGGGTACGGGTGAAATGCATCAATACGATGTCAGCGACCCGATGAAGCCGGTTCTGGCGGGCAAGGTCGAACTGGGTGGGATCGTCAAGAAGACCAAGCACCCCTGTGGCAAGGTCTTCGGCTATGGGCCACAGATGGTCGAGATTAGCCGCGACGGCAAGCGTGTCTATTGGACCAATTCGCTCTACTCGACCTGGGACGATCAGTTCTATCCCGGTGAGCGCGGCGGGGCGATGGTAAAGGCCGATGTTGGCGCCAATGGTGGCCTGACGCTCGACACCAACTTCTTCGTCGAGTTCCCCAAAGGCTATCGAACGCACCAGATCCGGCTTGAAGGCGGCGACTGCTCTACCGACAGTTTCTGCTACCCATCGGCCTAGGTGTTGCCCGAACTCCTTTCGACCACAGCCGGCCTCTGGTTTGCTGTGGTCGCCAGCGGGATTTACCATGGCGTAAACCCGGGTATGGGCTGGCCGCTTGCTGTTTCGGCCGCCCTGATGGAACGGCGAGCCTATGCGCTGCCGGGCGCACTTCTGGCGCTTGCGTTCGGGCATCTTGTCGCCATGACGGTGGTCCTCTTGCCCTTCGCGCTAATGACCATGCTGGTTGATTGGCAAACCGAGATCCGCGTTGGCGCAGGTCTAATTGTCGTCGCGCTCGGAGCTTGGCTGCTCTTCAACCGGCGGCATCCTAGATTTCTGGCGCGCGTGCCGCCGTCGCGACTGGCGCTCTGGTCCTTTCTCGTCGCCGTCGCGCATGGCGCCGGCCTGATGCTGGTGCCGATCTACCTCGGCCTGTGCGGCGTCGTTGAAACGGATGCCGGGCACCGTGCCGCGACCGCCCTCATTGCACGAACTGCAGCGCTCTCGATCGGCGTGGCAGCGGTCCACACCGGCGCGATGATCACTGCGGGCGGCGCTTTGGCCTTCGGCGTCTATCGGTGGCTGGGATTAAGGTTTCTTTCGAAAAGCTGGTTTGATCTAGATGTGATCTGGGCGCTAAGCCTAGTTCTGGTCGGGGCGATCGGCGTGTTTTCCGCGCTCTAGTTGGTCACCACGATCCGCGTGTTGCGGAAGCCGGCTTGCCGCACCATCGAATAGAAGGCGGCGGCATTGGACGGGTGCAGTCGCACGCAGCCATGCGACGCTGGGCGCCCGAGAGATTTTACTGCGCCTGTGCCATGGATGGCATAGCCGCCGCGGTAGAACACCGAATGAGGCATCGGCGACATGTCGTATTTGCGCGAATACCACATCCGTGCCGTTCGTTGCGGCCGGTAGCTGCCGCGCGGCGTGATATAGCCTTTGCGCGCCGTGGATACGCGCCATCGGTAGACCGCCCGGCCGTATCTTACAGTCATCGTCTGCGATGACACATCGATCCTTGCAACCAGCTTGGCTGCCCAGCCCTCGACCGAAGAACCGAACAGCATCGTTGCCAGTGCCGCTGCCATGAGAACGGTCTTTTTCATGCGATCAAACCCCTTTGATTGCCCTTGCCTGCCTGCCTTCACGCTATTCTTCATCCTTTAATCGCAAGTGAATGAGGTAACCACACACCTCTGACGAATTCACCAATCCAAAGCAGCGAATTTGAACGATTTCCCGCGATAGTTGCCGTGGCGACATGTAACCACATAACTAGGGCGCGACCCGCCAACAGGCTTGCCAAAACGCACCGTTGGCTGCTCAATTCGTCGAATGAAAGAACTCCTGCTGAAAGCGGTCGATGATCGGGTCGACGACTTGGTCGCGCTGACCGCTGACCTGATCCGCTTTCCGACTATCAACCCGCCCGGCGAGGCCTATCGGCCATGCGCCGAATACGTCGGATCGCGGCTGAAAAAGCGCGGTTTCGAAGTCGAATTCATCCGCGCCGA
Organism: Mesorhizobium sp. WSM4845; assembly: GCF_055811455.1. Taxonomy (NCBI): domain Bacteria; kingdom Pseudomonadati; phylum Pseudomonadota; class Alphaproteobacteria; order Hyphomicrobiales; family Phyllobacteriaceae; genus Mesorhizobium; species Mesorhizobium sp. WSM4845. Next base: position 75,459 of record NZ_JBVVQA010000021.1, on the reverse strand, counting down.
AGGCACGCCCGGCGACACCGACCGCTACCCGCGCGTCAACGTCGTCGCCCGCTTCGATGGCCGCTCGCCCGGCGCCTGCGTGCATTTCAACTCGCATATCGACGTGGTCGAAGCCGGCGACGGCTGGAGCCTCGATCCCTTCGCCGGCATCGTCAGGGATGGCAAGGTCTATGGCCGCGGCGCCTGCGACATGAAGGGCGGCCTGGCCTCCTCGATCATCGCCGCCGAAGCCTTCATGGAGGTGTTCCCCGACTTTCCCGGCGCCATCGAGATTTCGGGCACGGTCGACGAGGAGTCCGGCGGCTTCGGCGGCGTCGCCCATCTGGCCAGGCTCGGCTATTTCTCCACGCCGAAGGTCAACCACGTCATCATCCCCGAGCCGTTGAACAAGGATCGCATCTGCCTTGGCCATCGCGGCGTCTGGTGGGCGGAGATCGAGACCAAGGGCGAGATCGCGCACGGCTCGATGCCGTTCCTCGGCGACAATGCGGTGCGCCATATGGGCGCCGTGCTAAGGGCTTTCGAGGACGAGCTGTTCCCGGCGCTCGACCGCAAGGTCACGCGCATGCCGGTCGTGCCCGACGGGGCAAAGCGCTCGACCATGAACATCAACTCGATCCATGGCGGCCAGACCGAGGATTTCCGGCCCAGCCTGCCCTCGCCCAATGTCCCCGATTCCTGCCGGCTGACCATCGACCGCCGCTTCCTGCTCGAAGAGGACCTTGGCACGGTCAAGAGCGAGGTGACCGATATCCTCGACCGGCTGAAGCGCGAGCGCAAGAAATTCGACTACGAGATCCGCGATCTCATGGAGGTGCTGCCGCTGATGACCGAGCGCGATGCGCCGGTGGTCAAGGCGGTGGCGCAGGGCATCATGGAGATATTCGACCGCGAGCCCGACTACGTGATCTCGCCCGGCACCTACGACCAGAAGCACATTGCCCGCATCGGCCACATCTACGACTGCATCGCCTATGGCCCGGGCATTCTCGACCTCGCCCACAGGCCCGACGAATGGGTGGGGATATCAGACATGGTCGAATCGGCCAAGGTGATGGCGATCGGGCTCAACGTGCTGCTGAGGGGCGCGGGCGCTCGGTAGCCGGTGATGGGCGGAAAAACATTCCTGCCGGCGCCGCCGGAAAGCACGAAACGCAATTTACTCCTTGGTGAAATCACGCTTCTATCCACCGGGTTTCGAGCATGTTTTTGAACATATCGGGAGTTGCACGATGAAATTGTGGAAAACCATTCTCACCGCTGCGGCCCTGGTGCTGGCCAACGGCGCTTCGGCGCTTGCCACGCGGACCGATCTGGTCATCGGCATCACGCTCGAACCTCCGCATCTCGATCCGACCGCAGGTGCTGCGGCGGCGATCGACGAGGTGCTTTACGCCAATGTGTTCGAGGGGCTGACCCGCATCGGCCCGGACGGCGAGGTGCTGCCGGCTCTCGCCGAAAGCTGGACCGTTTCCGACGACGGCAAGGTCTACACCTTCAAGCTGCATAGCGGTGTGAAATTCCATGACGGCACCGACTTCAATGCCGACGACGTCAAATTCTCGCTCGATCGCGCCCGTGCCGACAACTCCGTCAACGCACAAAAGGGCCTGTTCGCCGCCATCGATACGGTCGAAATGGTCGATCCGGCGACGGTCAGGATCACGCTGAAGAACCCGCAAAGTTCGTTCCTCTACAATATGGGCTGGGGCGACGCGGTCATCGTCGCGCCGGAGACAGCCGACACCAACAAGGAAACGCCTGTCGGCACCGGCCCGTTCAAGTTCCAGACCTGGGCCAAGGGCTCGTCAATCACGCTGATCAAGTCCGACGCCTACTGGGGTGCCCCGGTGTCCCTCGACAAGGCCGAGTTCCGCATCGTCACGGATGCCGCAGCCGCCGTTCCGGCGCTGCTTTCCGGCGATGTTCAGGCCTTCCCGTTCTTCGATCCCGACAGCGTCGCCCAGATCCAGGGCGACCCGCGCTTCAAGGTGGTGATCGGCGCGACCGAGGGTGAGACCATCCTTTCGATGAACAACAAGAAGCCGCCTTTCGACCGGCTGCAGGTCAGGCAGGCGATTTCGTTTGCGCTCGACCGCAAGGCGATCATCGACGGCGCCTCGGCCGGCCTTGGCGTGCCGATCGGCTCGCACATGTCGCCCGCCAACAAGGTCTATGTCGACCTCACCGGTCTCTATCCGCACAATGTCGAGAAGGCCAGGGAACTGCTGAAGGAAGCCGGCCTGGAGAACGGCTTCAAGGCGACGCTGAAACTGCCGCCACCCCCCTATGCGCGACTTGGCGGCGAGATCATCGCGTCGCAGCTTCGCGACGTCGGAATCGATCTGCAGATCGTGCCGGTGGAATGGGCGCAGTGGCTGGACCAGGTCTTCACCAAGAAGGACTACGACCTGACCATCGTTTCCCACACCGAGCCCAACGACATCGATATCTATTCGCGCAAGGATTATTACTTCAACTACGACAACCCGACCTTCGACAAGATCATCGCCGATCTGAACCTCACCTCCGATGAGGCCAAGCGCATGACGCTGCTCGGCGAGGCGCAGAAGATACTGGCCGACGATGCCGTGGTCGGCTTCCTCTACGAACTGCCGAAAGTCGGCGTCTGGGACGCCAAGCTCGAGGGTTTTTGGGCAAATGCGCCGATCCAGGCCAATGATTTGACCAAGGTGAAGTGGACGGAGTGAGGGGCTGCTGACGGGAAGGCGAAACTTGCAGCCGGTGGCACCCCCCTGTGTCCTGCCGGACATCTCCCCCTCAAGGGGGGAGATTGAGCCGTCATCTCCGCTTTCGCTAGCCACTCAAGTTGCAAGACTAGCGCCGGCATGGACACTGCCAATCTCCCCCCTTGAGGGGGAGATGTCCGGCAGGACAGAGGGGGGTTGGCGGGAACGCGACCTTCATCCAATTGCCGCGCTCAGCGGACCTGCGGTCCTCCCCCGATGACCGCCTATCTCCTCAAGCGTCTTGCCGTCGCCCTCATCACCCTGGTCCTGGCCTCGATGGTGGTCTTCGCCGTGCTGGAAATCATTCCCGGCGACCCGGCGCGGCTGATGCTGGGCATGAACGCCAGCGCCGACCAGGTCGAGTTGCTGCGCAACCAGATGGGCCTCAACGCGCCGCTTGCCGCGCGCTATCTGCACTGGGCCGGCGGCTTGCTGAGCCTCGATTTCGGTCGTTCCTACACCTATTCGGTGCCGGTCATCGACCTGGTCCGCGAGCGCATCGTGGTCTCGCTGCCGCTGGCCCTGATCGCGCTGGCGCTGTCCACCATCATCGCCATTCCGGTCGGGCTGTTTTCCGCCGGCCGGCACGGACGGGCCGGCGACACGATCGCGATGGGCGCCGCCCAGCTTGGTGTTGCCGTGCCGAACTTCTGGTTTGCGCTGATGCTGATCTACCTGTTTGCCGTCTGGCTGCGGCTGGTGCCGGCCGGCGGCTTTCCGGGATGGAGCGCCGGCGTCTGGCCGGCGCTGAAATCGCTGGTCCTGCCGGCGATCGCGCTCGCTCTGCCGCAGGCGGCGATCCTCGCCCGCGTCACCCGCTCGGCGCTGATCGAAGTGCTGAACGAGGACTATATCCGCACTGCCCGCGCCAAGGGTCTGCCCTATCGCGCGGTGCTGTGGCGGCACGCGCTGCGCAACGCAATGATCCCGGTGCTGACCATTCTCGGCCTGCAGTTCGCCTTCCTGCTCGCCGGCACCATCATCATCGAGAACGTCTTTTATCTCCCCGGCCTCGGCCGGCTGGTGTTCCAGGCGATCACCCAGCGCGACCTGATCGTCGTCGAAAGCGTCGTCATGCTGCTGGTCGCCGCCGTCATCGCCGTCAACCTGCTTGTCGATCTCTCCTATGCGGTCGTCGATCCGCGTCTGAGACGCCGCCAATGACGCTGCGCTTCGACATCCCGGAGGAAAATTTTGCCGACATCCTCGTCAAGGCTTTCACCAACCGCTCGTTCCTCACCGGCTTCGTCATCACTGCACTTGTGGCGGCGGTCGCCATCGTCTCGTTCTTCTGGACGCCTTTTGACGTCACCAGGCTGATCATCGCCGACAAGACCCAGGCACCCTCGCCGGCGCACTGGTTCGGCACCGATCATTTCGGCCGTGACATTTTTTCCATGATCATGGTCGGGGCCCGCAATTCGATCGCCGTGGCGCTGGTGGCGGTCGGTATCGGCATGGGCGTTGGCGTGCCGCTCGGCGCCCTTGCCGCGGCGCGCGGCGGCGTCGTCGACGAGGCGGTGATGCGGCTGAACGATCTCGTCTTCGCCTTCCCTGCCCTGCTGTCGGCGATCATGATCACCGCCATCTTCGGCCCGGGCGCGCTCAACGCCATCATCGCCATCGGCATTTTCAACATCCCGGTCTTCGCCCGCGTCGCCCGGGCCGGCGCGCTGGCGATCTGGCCGCGCGAATTCATCCTCGCCGCGCGTGCCGCCGGAAAAGGCAAAGCACTGATCACCATCGAACACGTGCTGCCCAACATCGTTACTTTGCTCCTGGTACAAGGCACCATTCAGTTCGCGCTCGGCATCCTGGCTGAAGCCGGGCTTTCCTATGTCGGGCTCGGCACACAGCCGCCGATGCCGAGCTGGGGGCGGATGCTGTTCGACGCCCAGACGCGCATGGGGATGGCGCCGTGGATGGCGATCTTTCCAGGCATGGCGATCGTCGTCACCGTGCTTGGACTGAACCTGCTCGGCGACGGTATTGCCGACATCCTCGACCCAAAATCGCGGCGGCAGCGATGAGCCTGCTCGAAATCGAGAAATTGTCGCTGACGATCGGCGACACGCCGATCCTGAGGGATGTCGAGCTCGCCGTCGCGCCCGGCGAGGTGATGGGGCTGGTCGGCGAATCCGGCTCGGGCAAGTCGATCGCGGCATTGACGGTGATGCGGCTTCTGCCCTGGGCGGCGCGCGCCAGCGGGCGCGTCGTCTTCGACGGCATCGACATCCTCGCGGCCAGCGAAGACCAGATGTGCGCGCTGCGCGGCGATGATATCGGCATGGTTTTCCAGGAGCCGATGACGGCGCTGAACCCGGTCAAGACGATTGGCGAGCAGGTTGCCGAAGGCATACGCTGGCACACCAGGGCAAGCCGCGCCGACGCCGAGGACCGCGCCCGAAAAATGCTCGACCGGGTCGGCCTGCCCTCAGCGCAATTTCCGCTGTCGCGCTATCCGCACGAGCTTTCCGGCGGCCAGCGCCAGCGTGTCGTCATCGCCATTGCCTGCGCGCTGAAACCAAAACTGCTGATCGCCGACGAGCCGACGACGGCGCTCGACGTCGTGCTGCAGGCGCAGATCCTCGACCTGTTGCGCGACCTGGTCGCAGAAAACCGCATGGGCCTGCTGTTGATCTCGCATGACCTAGCGGTGGTGACCGAAATGGCGGAGCGCATCACCATCCTGCGCCACGGCGAAGTGATGGAGGCCGGCGACACGGCGCGCACCCTGTCCGAGCAGCTTCATCCCTACACAAGACAACTGGCGCAGGCCTCGATGCATGTGCCGGCGCGTGCCAGGACGCACGAGGTCGGCCAAGACAACCCCCAGCTCCAGGCTGCCAAACCTCTTCTTCAAGGAGCCAAGCCTCTTCTTCAGGGAGCCAGACCTCTTCTTCAGGTAGAGAGCGTGACGCGGGACTATCCGGGACGGCGCAAATCGCTGCTGCAGCGCGCGGTTCCGACCCGCGCCGTCGACGATGTCTCGTTCTCGATCGATCCTGGGCAGTCTGTGGCGCTGGTCGGGCGTTCCGGTTGCGGCAAGTCCACGCTTGCCCGCATGGTCCTGGCGCTGGACGGGCCGACATCGGGAACGATCCGGTTTCGCGGCGAAGTCATCACCGGCAAGAGCGAGGCTGAGCTCAAGCCGGCGCGCCGCGACATGCAGGTGGTGTTCCAGGACCCTTACGGCTCCTTCGATCCGCGCCAGAAGGTGGAAAAACTGGTCGCCGAGCCACTGCATGTCCTGGAGAAAAGGCCGACCAATGCAGAGCGGCGCGAGATGGTGGCAAAGGCCTTGCACGAGGTCGGCCTTGGTCCACGCGACATGGACAAATACCCGCACGAATTTTCAGGCGGCCAGCGCCAGCGCCTGTCGATCGCCCGCGCCATCATCACCCGCCCCAAGCTGGTCGTCGCCGACGAGCCGGTCTCGGCGCTCGACGTCTCGATCCGCGCCCAGATTCTCGACCTGTTCGCCGAGCTCAACCAGAAGCTCGGCGTTGCCTATCTGTTCATCACCCACGATCTGACCGTTGCCCGCGCCATTACCGACCAGGTGATGATCATGCATGCCGGCAAGATCGTCGAGCGCGGCAGGACGAGCGACGTTCTCGACCATCCGCAGTCCGAAGCCGCCAAGGCGCTGGTCGCTGCGGCCCCGGACCTGCACCGCGCGATTGCCCGGCGGTTACAGGAACAGGGGTGAACAGCCGACCGTCGGGAGAGGCTTACTCTTCGGCCTTCACCACATCGGCCGGGCTGATGTCGAGCAAGTCGAGGGTGCGGCGCAAGAGCTGCATCTCTGTCCCGGCAAGTTGCGAATCGGCCTTGGCGATCTCGGCCATATGGCGGGCAAGCAGGCTGCGCCTCTCGACGTCGAGGTCACGGAACTGCGCGATGGCTTGCGAGCCGTTGGTCTCGTAGCCGAACTCGTTGAGATATTCGATGACGCTGTCGATGCTGGCTTCCGGAATGCCGAAGGCTTCCCGGCAGATGCGCCTGAAGGCGGCCATTTCGCTCTCGTTGACCGTGCCGTCGGCCAAAATCATGCGAAACAGCATCAGCAGTTCCGCCGACAGCACCGGATCGTCCGCGACCTTGCGCACGCCGGGGTCGCCGTCGAAGATCGAGCGTATCTGCTCCAGCAATGCGAATGCCATCAGCGACCCCTTTCCGATTCGTTGCAAATAGGTAGCGCGGAATCGGCCTTGCGCAAATGGTCGGCTGTGGTTCGACAGGGCAATCGCTTTCAGGTTTTGAATTCGGCTCCTCGCCCTTTTCCGGCCATTGGCGCTGCCCCTCACCTGCCTGCCGGCATCCTCTCCCCGTATAGTGACGGGGAGAGGGGCGCTCCCATCGAAGGTTTCGCCAATCACCAGCGTTGCAGAATGTTCACCGAGGTCGCCACCGCCCTCTTCTCCCCGTCCCTAAACGGGGAGAAGTGCCCGGCAGGGCGATGAGGGGCGGCGCCAAGATCGACAATTGGTGGTCTCCGCCGCTGCGCACGCTGATTGGTGTGTGAACGGGGCGCCTGATAGGATGCGGTTGTACGAATCATGTCGGAGGAGCCACACATGAATCTCAGTGCGCCTACGCAGCTTATTTTCATCATATCCCTTGTTATCGCCATCATCGGTCTTCTCGCCGCTCTCGGCGTTTTTGCGTTCATTCCCCTGGCCGCGGTGTGGATCGTCCTCATCGCTTATGTCGTGCTTGCCGGCGGCTGCCTGGTTCGCGGCGCTTAAGCCTCAGATCTCTCAGGCAACTCGGAGCGCCCGGCCACAAGCCGGGCACTTTTGATTCTGAGGGTTGGTCTGCTACCATCCGCGGGCGGAGGAAAGCTCATGTCTGCCCAGAGCGAAGACGGCAGCAACCAGCACAGTCCTGGCCTCGACCGGTTCGAGATGGTTCGGCGTGCGCCTGGCCCTAGGCTCCAGGGTTCAGTCACTGACATCTGCGGCTACCGCGAAACCATGCCCGGCCGTTTCCGCAACGTCGAATACGCATCGCTGACCGTGCCGCTGGTCATCAGCTTTGCCGAACCCTTCGCCATCGGGCTCGGCAAGGAGCCGGGCGACAACGACCGCTTCGCCAGTTTCGCCGCCGGCCTCTATGCCGGTCCGGTGGTGATCGAATCCCGCGGTGGCGCCTGCTGCATCCAGGTCAATTTCACCCCGCTCGGCGCCCGACGCTTCTTCGGCCTTGCGATGAGCGAACTGACCGACCGCATGGTCGGCCTCGACGATGTGCTCGGGATCGAAGGCATCGCGCTGCGCGAAAGACTTGGCAATGCGCACGGCTGGAACTCACGTTTTGCCATCGTCGAGACGTTCGTCGCCGCGCGGCTGACTGACGCCCGCGAAATGCAGGCCGAAATCGCGTGGGCCTATGACCGGATCATCGTCTCGGGTGGCCGCATTCGCGTCGCATCGCTCGCCGACAGGCTGGGCTGGAGCCGCAAGCATCTCGCGGGAAAATTCTCCAACGCGATCGGCGTCGGCCCCAAGACGCTGTCGCGCATCGTCCGCTTCAACCGGGCGCTCGGCCTGTCAAGGCAGGGCAAATCCGACTGGGCTGATATCGCCGCCGATTGCGGCTATGCCGACCAGGCGCATCTGGTGCGCGAATTCCGCGACCTTGCCGGCGAAACGCCGACGGCGCTGGCCGCCCAGGCATAGAGGCGCAGGTAACATTTCTTCAAGACGTGGGAAAAGCCTTCGCCCAGACTGGATTATCGTTCCAATCCAATTGAAGGAGATCGTCATGACCATGTCAGTCGAACCGCCCAGGCTCTATCCCACCTTGCGCTACCGCAATGCCGCGAAAATGATCGACTGGCTCGGTGAAGCCTTCGGCTTTGCCGTTCATGCCCGCTACGGCGAAGGCGACATCGTCCAACACGCCGAACTGACTTTCGGCTCCTCGATGATCATGCTGGGCACCGCACGCGACGACAAGTTTGGCCAGATGATCGGCGCACCGGGCCCGGGTGGCGGCAGATCGATCTATGTTGCCGTCGACGATGCCGATGCCGCTTATGCCAGAGCCAAAAAGGCCGGCGCCGAAATACTGGAAGAGCTCACCGACCGCGACTATGGCAGCCGCGAATTCATCTGCAGCGATCCGGAAGGCAATGTCTGGTCGTTCGGCACCTATTGGCCAAAGGCCGGTGAGCCCGCCAGCTAACGCGCCAGACCAAAGATAGCGTCGCAGTCGAGGTGGGTTTCCAGTTCGGCTGCGACCTCGTCCAATGCCCGTTCGACCTCGGCGCGATAATCGATGCCGCCGCCTTTGACGCCGAGATTTTCCAGGAATTTCGCCCGAAAAGCGTCGGCGGAAAACAGCCCGTGCAGATAGCTGCCCGACACCTTGCCGTCGGCGGAGACGGCGCCGTCATCGGCGCCGTTGATGACGGTGGATGGGCGCAGCGTGTCCGGACCGGTGGTGCGGCCGAGATGGATCTCGTAGCCCTCGAGCGGCAGGTCGAACTGGACCGAGCGCGCGCTGACATTGCGCACCGTCTTTTCCGGCTCCATCAGCGTTTCGACGTCGAGCAGGCCGAGCCCGTCGGTCTCGGTAACGCTGCCCTCGATGCCGTCGGGATCGCGCACGACACGGCCAAGCATCTGGAAGCCGCCGCAGATGCCGACGACGTGGCCGCCGCGCTTGCGATGGGCAAGCAGATCGCGGTCCCAGCCATTTTCACGGAACCTTAGCAGGTCGCCGATCGTCGACTTGGAGCCGGGAATGATCACCAGCCCAGCGTCGTCCGGCAAATGCTGGCCGGGCGGCACGAAGACGACCTCGACCTGCGGCTCGGCCTTGAGCGGGTCGAGGTCGTCGAAATTGGCGATGCGCGAAAGCATCGGCACGGCCACCTTCAGCGCGCGCTTCTCTCCGGACGCCAGGCGTTCGAGCACCACGGAATCTTCCGAGGGCAGCCGCGCCGCCGCCTTCAGCCATGGCACGACGCCAAAACAGCGCCAGCCGGTGAAGCTCTCGATCGCCTTGATGCCGTTATCGAACAGCGAGACATCGCCGCGGAACTTGTTGATGAGATAGCCGACGATCATGCGCCGGTCCTCTTCCGGCAGGATCAGATGGGTGCCGGCGACCGAGGCGATGACGCCGCCGCGATCGATGTCGCCGACGAGGATCACCGGCACGTCGGCGCGCGTCGCAAAGCCCATATTGGCGATGTCGCGGCTCCTGAGATTGATCTCGGCCGGCGAGCCGGCGCCTTCGACGATGACGAGGTCGGCACCCTCGGCGACCTCGGCCCAGGAGTCCAGCACGGCATCCATCAGCCGGCCCTTCAGCGCCTGGTAGTCTCGCGCCCGCGCCTCGCCGAACACCTTGCCCTGCACCACCACTTGGGCGCCGATATCGGTCTGCGGCTTGAGCAGCACCGGGTTCATATGGACGGTGGGCACAACGCCGCAGGCGATCGCCTGCAGCCATTGGGCGCGGCCGATCTCGCCGCCGAGTTTGTCGCCCGGAATATCGGCGACGGCGGCGTTGTTCGACATGTTCTGCGGCTTGAACGGCCGCACCTTCAGCCCACGCTTCTTCCCCACGCGGCAGAGGCCCGCGACCAGCACCGTCTTGCCGACATCGGAGCCTGTGCCCTGCAGCATGATCGCCTTGGCCGCCATCAATTCCTGCCCTGTGAAACGCTGCCGGTGATCGTGGATTTCGCGGCCAGTGGTCCGCCGCGCCAGAGGTAGAGCGCCAGCAGCGGCTCCTTGCCGGTGCGCATGGCGTGGCTGACATCAGAGGCATGGTGGATCACCTCACCCGCCTCGCGCCTGCCAAAGTCGCCTTCGCCCATGCGCCATTCGGTGCCGCCGGTCAGCGGAATGTAGATCTCCTCGGCGACATGATGGTGGTCGGGATAGACGATTTCAGGTCCGAGGATCAGCAGACCGGCCGCGACCTCGTCGTTGACGAAATGGCCGCGCGTGCCGAAGACCTCCAGCCAGCCGTAATTGTCGATGAACGTCTTGCCGAAATCCGCCTCGCTGTAGGTCTGCCCCCAGCGCAATTGGCCGCGACGCTCCGCAAGCAGCCGCGCCAGCGGCTGGGCGTTGGCCGGAGCGAGCTCGACGATACGATCGAGCTGGCGCAGGCAGGCAAGCGGACGCGGATCGAGCGGTCGTGCCGGCATGGCCCAGCCGATCCGGGCCACCTCATTGCGCACCAGCGCATCATCGAATGTTGCGAGAGTGGCGTGGAAACGCTCGAGCAGTTCATCGAAATTTGTCGTCACGCCTTGCCCCAGACACGCATTATCACACAGCCGCCCCCAGATCGTTGGATGGAGCTAGTCGGCTTGCGCGGCGGCATCATTGGTCTAGATTGAACCGCGCGCAAAGCCAAAAACGACAGGCCAGGAGGCCGACGACATTACGGAGCACGCCATGGACGCCGCTGTTGATGCGGGCACCAGCCAGTTCGAACTCAACGAGGACCAGCGCGCCATCCAGCAAATGGCCGAGGCCTTCGCTGCCGATCGCGTTGCGCCGAACGCGCTCGACTGGGACCGCAACAAGCATTTTCCGGCGGACGTGATCCGCGAGACTGGCCCGCTCGGGCTTGGCGGCATCTATGTCAGTGACGATGTCGGCGGCTCAGCGCTCGGCCGGCTCGACGCGGTGCTGATCTTCGAGGCGCTTTCGCGCGCCGATCCGGCCTTCTCCTCCTTCATCTCGATCCACAATATGGTGGCTTCGATGATCGACCGCTTCGGCAGCGACGAGCAGCGCCAGCACTTCCTGCCGAAGCTGACCTCGATGGAATGGCTGGCGAGCTATTGCCTGACCGAGCCGGGTTCGGGATCGGATGCTGCGGCGCTGAAGACGCGTGCGGTGAGGAGCGGCGGCGACTATGTGCTGAACGGCGTCAAGCAGTTCATTTCGGGCGCCGGCGACAGCGACCTTTACATCGTCATGGCGCGCACCGGCGCCGACGGTCCGAAGGGCATTTCGACCTTCGTCGTGCCGAAAGATGCGCCCGGCCTGTCTTTCGGCGCCAACGAGCACAAGATGGGCTGGCACATGCAGTCGACCCGCCAGGTCGTCTTCGAGGACTGCAAGGTGCCGGTTGAAAACCTGCTCTCGGACGAAGGCGCGGGCTTCGGCATCGCCATGGCCGGGCTCGACGGCGGCCGGCTCAACATCGCCGCCTGTTCGCTGGGCGGGGCGCAATCGGCGCTCGACAAGGCGCTGTCCTACACCGCCGAACGCAAGGCCTTCGGAGCCAAGATCAACCAGTTCCAGGCGCTGCAATTCAAGCTGGCCGACATGGAGACCGAGTTGCAGGCAGCACGGATATTCCTTTACGCCGCTGCCTCGAAGCTCGACCGCAAGGCCCCGGACGCCTCGAAATGGTCGGCGATGGCGAAGCGCTTCGTCACCGACGTCGGCTTCAACGTTGCCAACGACGCGCTGCAACTGCATGGCGGCTATGGCTATCTGCACGATTACGGCATCGAGAAGCTGGTGCGGGATTTGCGCGTTCACCAGATTCTCGAAGGCACCAACGAGATCATGCGCGTCATCATCGCACGCGCGCTGATTGGTCGGTAAAGGCAGTAGGCAATAGGCAATAGGCAATAGGCAGCAAGATGACCGGCAAGATCAATTCGTACAAGGATCTTATCGTATGGCAGCAGGCGATGGATCTGGCCGTCACCACCTACGCCTTGACCAAGGCATGGCCAAAAGAGGAATTGTATGGGTTGACCAGCCAAATCCGCCGCTCAGCAACGTCAGTCCCTGCAAACATCGCGGAAGGTTATGGCCGAGACAACAGGGGCTCTTATCAGCAATTTCTCCGGATAGCCCAAGGGTCGCTGAAGGAATTCGAGACGCACCTCCAGATCGCTGAACGCATTGGCCTAGCTACGCAAGATCAAGCTTGTCAGATACTGTTAGCGACCGAGGGCATCGGAAAAATGCTGCGCCAACTTATCAGCAGACTCGCGCCCGAATAGGCCGCCTACTGCCTACTGCCTACTGCCCACTGCCCACAACCTACTGCCTACTGCCTACTGCCTACTGCCTACTGCCTAACCACGGAGTGCCATCATGACCACCATCGCCTTCATCGGCCTCGGCAATATGGGCAATCCGATGGCAGCCAATCTCGTCAAGGCTGGATATGCCGTTCACGGCTTCGACCTGATCCCGGAAAATCTCGCCAACGCCAAGGAGCATGGGGTCGTCGTCATGGCCAATGCCGTTGCCGCCGTGAAGGAGGCCGATGTGGTCATCACCATGCTGCCGGCCGGCAAACACGTTCTGTCGGTCTATGAAGACATCGTGCCAAAGGCGAAAAAAGGCGCGCTGTTCATCGATTCCTCGACCATCGACGTCGAATCGGCGCGAAAAGCCCACGCAATTGCCGCCAGACACAAGCTGCTGTCGATCGACGCGCCGGTTTCCGGCGGCACCGGCGGCGCCACCGCCGGCACGCTGACCTTCATGGCCGGCGGCTCGAAGGAAGCTTTTGCCAAGGCCGAACCAATCCTCAAGCCGATGGCCGGCCGTATCGTCCATTGTGGTGATGACGGCGCCGGACAGGCGGCAAAGATCTGCAACAACATGATCTTGGGCATTTCGATGATCGGCGTCGCCGAAGCCTTCGTTCTGGCGGAAAAGCTCGGCCTGTCGCACCAGGCGCTGTTCGACGTCGCCTCGAACTCGTCGGGCCAGTGCTGGTCGCTGACCACCTACTGCCCGGTCCCTGGTCCGGTGCCGACATCGCCGGCCAACAATGGCTACAGGCCGGGGTTTGCCGCTGCACTGATGCTGAAAGACCTGAAACTGTCGCAGGAAGCCGCGCAAAGCGCCGGTGCGGTGACGCCGCTCGGCGCCGAGGCCGCCCAGCTTTATGCGCTGTTCAACGCCCAGGGGCATGCCGCTGCCGACTTCTCCGGCATCATAAATTTCCTGCGCGGCACCCCGGCGTAACGCATGTCGCCCAAAAGCCTGCCCTTCAGGCGCGACGCGCTTTCAGCCTCGAACTCGAGGGGCTTTCGGTTTCCGGCAAGAAACATCGGAAATTTAGATTTGCTTAAACTATCGATAACCACCCGGTAACGATGTCCCTGTAGAACGGAGTGCGAGGCGGCCTATCGCAACCGCCCGGCGCTCCGGATCAGGTCTCGCGTCCCGGAGCCCGTAAGTTTCGCAAGTGTCCAGTTAGCGAAGCGCCATGCGTATTTGGCAAAGCCGCGTTCCCGATGGAGCGCGGTTTTTGCATTTCGGAACAGGACCGCGCACAAGAGCGGGCACCGATGTGAAAAGGGCCGCAGATGCGGCCCTCGGTGGTGCAAGTCACGACCCCGTGCGGCCAAGGGAAGAGGGCTATGCGAGCCTCTTCTCAAGTTGCTCCATCCAATCGAGTTGCGACCAGCTTGCCGTCCATCATCATGGGGATGATTGCCAGCTTCTTTTCTTCCAGGAATTCCAGATCGGCGCTGCCTTGATTGAGGTCCATCAGCTGCTCGACTTTTCCATCCGGATGAATGCGAAAGAGCGCCCCTGCGACCCAATCCGTAACCAGCCAATTCCCTGCCCCGTCTGATTCTAGACCATCCAGATTTCCAACAGGCTCGCCGGACCCGATGTCAGAGATGGCCTTCGTCTTCAGGTCGATCGCGATCAGATGGCCGGGTGTCTTGGACGAAAAATCCGGCTGGATGTCGCGACCCCAACCTGCGACGAGGAGGCGACCGTCTTCGACGCGCAGACCATTCGGATGCAGGAGATCCTCGCTCTCGAGCCAGACGGAGAGAGCATCATTGTCCAGAACATAAATCCTGTTCGCCAGCATGTCGGAAGCAAAGACCCGACCCGCCTCGTCGATAGCGGGATCATTGAGGAATTGAGCGCCTTCTGCAGGCCACGTTCCAGTGATCTGACCGCTCTCGACGTCCAGGACGCTCTCTGGGGCCTTGAAGCCGTCAAGCGACCAGACCTCCTCCGCCGTCGCCGGCAACCCTGTCACTCCTAGTAGCAGAATAGAAAATAGAACTGTCTGCAGCCTAATCATGATAGCCTCCCTATGTTATTTTGACGCGTTTATGTAAAGCGCAACTACAAATTGCGTTGTCGATCTTACAAAACTTACAGTTGACGCTTCGATTGCTCTGACAAGCCTATGTGCCAAGCGGCTTATGCTTAGCCAGCATTACAATTCCCCAGATGAATGGCAGTTCCAACACCACTGTCGTTGGAAGCCGCACTGCGGACGAAAGATTGTCGACACGCTCGCGAAGCGGCAGCAGATCAAGGAAGACGCCAGGAAACGAAGCCGACCGCATCCGCGCCGACGTGGAGATCAAGCGGCTTGAGCGGACATCATTGAAACCTTCTGATTTCCAAGCCGTTATCGCCGGTATGTCCGGGGCTAAATCCAAGCCGAAATCCGTCTCCAAATCGCGCGATGGCGAGAAGTCGCGCCAGGAGAAGCAATCGACTGTCGAAGCCGCGTCTGAGATCGCCGGCGCGGCTCCGCCGCCGCTGGATTTCGTCGAACCCGATCCGGAGCTGACCCCTGA
The DNA here is from genome assembly GCF_055811455.1 of Mesorhizobium sp. WSM4845. Lineage (NCBI taxonomy): Bacteria > Pseudomonadati > Pseudomonadota > Alphaproteobacteria > Hyphomicrobiales > Phyllobacteriaceae > Mesorhizobium > Mesorhizobium sp. WSM4845. The sequence goes on along the minus strand of NZ_JBVVQA010000021.1, from coordinate 60,138 downwards.
GGAGGCCGAGCAGGCGCGCAAGAGATACTTGCTGAGGCGTTTCTGGATCAGCGCGCGCGGTTACTGGGGCCGCGGAGGCGATAGGCGGGCTTGGCCGTACACGATCGGGTTATTGCTCCTGATCGTCATCAATGTCGGCTTCCAGTATGGGATCAATGTCTGGAATCGCGCAATTTTCGATGCCCTTGAGCAACGCAATGCGCGCACCGTCTATGTCCTGAGCGCCGTTTTCGTGCCGCTCGTGCTCGGAAGCGGAAGCCTTGTCGTTGCACAGGTCTTCCTTCGCATGACGATGCAGCGCCGCTGGCGTTCCTGGCTCACCAACGCGGTCATCGCGCGGTGGCTTGCAAGCGGCCGCTACTTTCAGTTGAACCTCGTCGGCGGCGACCACCAGAACTCTGAAGCACGCATCACGGAGGATTTGCGGATTGCCACCGAATCCCCGGTCGACTTCATCGCCGGTGTCATCAACGCGTTTCTGTCTGCCTCGACCTTCATCGTGGTGCTCTGGACGATCGGCGGGGCCCTGACTCTGCCGATCGCAGGTTCGACGGTGACCATTCCCGGCTTTCTCGTCATCACCGCGGTGCTCTATGCCGCGATCACATCCACCTCGATGGCGGTCATTGGCCGCCATTTCGTCCACCTCTCCGAGGAAAAAAATCAGGCGGAAGCCGAATTCCGCTACACGCTGACCCGAGTGCGGGAAAACGGCGAGAGTATCGCATTGCTCGGCGGCGAGGAGGAAGAGCGTAGCGGCATCGACAAGACGTTCGCCTATGTGCTCAGGCAATGGGCGCTCCTTACAGGTCAGCACATGCGCACAGCGCTGGTATCGCAGGGGGCGAGTCTGTTTGCGCCTGTCGTGCCGGTTTTGCTTTGCGCTCCAAAGTTTCTCGAAGGCGGCATGACACTTGGACAGGTCATGCAGGCTGCCTCAGCCTTTGCCATTGTGCAGGGCGCGTTCGGATGGCTGGTCGACAACTACCCCCGTCTCGCCAATTGGAACGCCTGTGCACGGCGCATCGCCTCGCTGATGATGTCGCTGGACGGGCTCGAGCGCGCCGAACAGAGCAACACGTTGGGACGCATAAAGCGCGGCGAAGCTGCAGGCGATGCGATGCTCAGCCTGAACAATCTCTCCGTGTCGCTCGACGACGGCACCGCCGTGGTCAAGGAAACCAAGGTCGTGATCGAATCAGGCGAGCGGGTGCTCGTCGCCGGCGAATCCGGCTCAGGTAAGAGTACGCTGGTGCGGGCCGTCGCAGGTCTGTGGCCGTGGGGCGGCGGCAGCGTCAACATCCACGCCGACAGACGGCTGTTCATGTTGCCGCAACGGCCTTATGTCCCCACCGGGACGCTTCGCCGCGCAGTCGCCTATCCAGGCGCCGCCGATCGCTGGACGCTGGACGAGATCAAGGCTGCCCTCGACAAGGTCGGGCTCGATTATCTGAACGACAAGATCGAGGACGACGCGCCATGGGACCAGACCCTCTCGGGTGGCGAAAAGCAGCGGCTCGCCTTCGCGCGTCTTCTGCTGCACAGCCCCGATATCATCGTGCTGGATGAAGCAACGTCAGCACTCGATGAAAAGAGCCAGGACAAGATGATGGAGATGATCGTTCACGAATTGCCGAAGGTCACCATCATAAGCGTGGCGCATCGCGCCGAGCTGGAAGCCTTTCATAGCCGCAAGATCACCTTGGAGCGGCGCGAGGGCGGCGCAAAGCTTGTCAGCGATATCGATCTTGTCCAGCGCAAGAGAAGACGGAACTTGCTTGAGCGATTTATGCGGCGCCGGCGCGCCGTACCGAAGCGCAGCACTGCCTTGAGCAAAGCGGCGCTGCCCGAGACAAAAAAGTGAAATCCGCCGATCGGGCCTCGGCTCTTGGTGAGCGGCTCCTCCGGCAGGCAGAATCCGGCATTCAAACGCCGGGCGTCCGGTTGCAGAACGCCCGGCGATCGTTTTATCTCACCGCTTGCGCAAATCCGCCTGCGCCAGGTCAAGCGCCTTGGCGATGCGGCCGCAGGCCATGTCGATCGTCTCGCGCGTCCAGATCAGTGGCGGCGACAGGATCATCGTATCGCCGGTGGCGCGCAGCATCATGCCTTGGGCAACTGCGTGGTCGCGGACGGTCACGGCCGCGCTCCCGGCCGGCAGGAAGCGCTCCTTGGTCGCCTTGTCGCTGACGATCTCGATCGCCCCCATCAGCCCGATCGAGCGCACCTCCCCGACCAGATCGTGCTCGCCGACGTGCTCCTGCAGCGCCTTGGCGAAATAGGGTCCGGTGTCGTTCTTGACCCGATCGACCAAACCTTCCCGCTCGATGATCTCGAGGTTCTTCAGCGCCACGGCGCAGGCCACGGGGTGGCCGGCATAGGTATAGCCGTGATTGAACTCGCCGCCCTTCTCGACCAGCGTCGCGGCGATGCGGTCACCGACCAGCAATGCCGACAGCGGCTGATAGCCGGAGGTCAGCGCCTTGGCGGTGGTGATGGTATCGGGCTCGATGTAGAATGTCTGCGCTGCGAACCACTCGCCGGTGCGGCCATAGCCGGTGATGACCTCGTCGAGCATCAGCAGGATATCGTATTTGCGGCAGATGCGCTGCACTTCCGGCCAATAGCTCATCGGCGGTATCTTCACGCCGCCTGCTCCCATCACCGGCTCGCCGATGAAGGCGGCGACCTTGTCGGCGCCGGCTTCGAGGATGGCATCCTCGACGGCCTTGGCCGCGCGCAGGCCGAAATCATGGTCGCTTTCGCCGGGCAGAGCCAGCTCATAGGCATAAGGCATCATCACATGGACGATGTTGGGAACCGCGCCGTTGAGCTGCTTGTGCATCGGCTCCATGCCGCCCAGCGACGTGCCGGCGATGGTCGAGCCGTGATAGGCGCTCTTGCGCGAGATGATGCGGTTCTTCTCCGGCTTACCTTCCAATGCCCAATAGTGGCGCACGAGGCGCAGCGCCGTGTCGTTGGCCTCCGAACCGGACGAGCCGAAGAACACCTGGTTGACATGCTTCGGTGCCAGTTCCGCCAGCTTTTTGGCCAGCAGCACCGGTGTCGGGGTCGAGCATTTGAAGAAGGAATTGTAGTAGGGCAGTTCCTTCATCTGGGCGTAAGCGGCGTCGGCCAGCTCATCGCGCCCGTAACCGATGTTGACGCACCACAGCCCGGCCATGCCGTCGAGGATTTCCGTGCCTTCGGAATCGTAGATGAACGGCCCGTTGGCATGGGTGATGATGCGTGAGCCGGCCTCGCGCATCTCCTTGTGGTCGGTAAACGGATGGAGGTGATGCGCAGCATCGATCTGCTGAAGCTGCTTCAGCGAATAATTCTGATAGGTCATGTCTGATCTTCCTCTTGAACCAATCCGGCAATTGCAGACAATCCGGCAATTGCAGCGGGGGCGGATTCGTCAGAGGAAGGCGGGCGGCGAATAGCCGATGCGGGCGCAAAGCCGCAAAAGCTCGGCGCGAAGCGTGCGCGGCGACGGCGTCACCGCCACCCCAAACGCGCAGCATGCCTTCATCCAAGCCATGCAGCATCTTAGGCGGTCTGATGCGCTCAGTTCAAGCCGTTCCGTTCAAGTCGTTTCGGTCAGCGCCCGTTGCAGGAAGACATACTTCATCGCCGCCTGTGCCGCTTGCGGCCGGCGATCGCCGCGCCCGCCATGGCCGCCCTCGGTCTCCTCGAAAAACAGCGTCTTCGCGTGGCCGGCAGCCTGCAGCCGTGCCGCCATCTTCCGCGCATGGCCGGGATGGACGCGGTCGTCGGCGGTCGATGTGGTCAGCAGCACCGGCGGATAGGCGGCATCGGTCTCGACATGCTGATAAGGCGAGTAAGCCGCCAGCGACGCGGCCTCTTCCGGCTTCGCCGGATCGCCATACTCGGCCATCCAGGATGCGCCGGGCGGCAGTTCGGTGTAGCGCAGCATGTCGAGCAGCGGCACGTCGATGATCACCGCGCCGAAAAGCTCCGGATGCTGGGTCAGCGAAACGCCGGTCAGCAAGCCGCCATTCGAGCCGCCCTGGATGCCAAGCGTCGCCGGCGTGGCGATTCCGCGTTCCACCAGGTCTTGCGCGACCGCGGCGAAATCGTCGAAGGTGTTCTGGCGATTGGCCTTGAGCGCGGCCTGATGCCAGTTCGGACCGAACTCGCCGCCGCCGCGGATATTGGCCTGCACATAGGCATTGCCCTTTTCCAGCCACAGCCGGCCGCGCACGCCGGCATAGCCGGGCAGTAGCGGCACTTCGAAGCCGCCATAGCCGTAAAGCAGCGTCGGCACCGGCCCGTCCTGGTCGCGCCGCCTGACGACGAAATAAGGGATTTTGGTGCCGTCCTTCGAGCGTGCCTCGAACTGTTCCGAGACCAGGGACGATGCATCGAAACGCGCCGGCTGCGATTTCACGGTTGTCAGCATCGCTGCATTGTCGTCCGACCAGATGATCGAGCTCGGCGTCAGGAAATCGGTGAAGGAGAAGGACACGCTGGAGCCGAAACGCTCGGCGTGGCTGATGCCGACACTGCCGTTTTCGGGCAGCGCCACCGGCTGCAGCGACCAGCCGCTGCCGCTGCGATCGCAGGCGACGACCTTGCCGCGCACATTGTCCATCAGATTGATGAACAATCGGTCCCGCGTGCGGGCAATGCCGGCAATCGAGACACGATCCGCCGGCTCGAGCACGGTCTCAACAGGTGCGAGCGCATTGGTCTCGATCCAGCGCGCGAAGTCCAACGAATAGAGGCCATCAGGATTGCACAGCGTGCCGTTCGGCGCCGTCCACGGGCTGCGCACTCCAAAGACTAACTGATCCCTGAACAGCACCGTGTCGGTCACGTCGTCCGGCAACGGGATGCGTCTGTTTTCGCCGGAGGGCAGACGCAGAAAACTGTGCGAAGCAAAGAAATCGAGCGTCCGGGTCAGCAAGATATGACGCTTGTCGCCGTCGAATTCGAGGGAACCGCCGGCGGCGAGATCCTGCTTCTGCGCCTCGAAAATCGGCGTCGCATCCTCCAGCCTGGTGCCGCGCTGCCAAAGCTTGACCACGCGCGGATAACCGGACTGGGTTTTTTCGTCCTCTTCGAAGGCAGCCGAGACGATGACCGTGTTCTTGTCCAGCCAGTTGAAGCCCGACTTCGAGGCAGGAGCACGAAAGCCGCCCTCGACAAAGGACCTGCTGTCGATGTCGAATTCGCGCATTTCGCTGGCGTCGCCGCCATCCGGCGACAGGCTGAGCAGGCAGCGGCTGAAATCGGGGTAAAGCCGGCTGGCGCCGCTGAACACCCATTTCACACCCTCTTTGGCTGACAGACTGTCGAAGTCGATGATCGTCTCCCATTCCGGCTTCTCGGTCTTGTAGGAAGCCACCGGAGTGCGCCGCCAGAGGCCGAGCACGTTGGTCTTGTCCTGCCAGAAATTATAGACGTGGCCGTTGAGCGCAGACCCGACGGCAATGTTGTCTTCGGCCGTCATCAGGTCCAGTGCGGTTTGGAAGCAGGTCTGGTAGGATGGATCGCCCTGCAACTCGGCGACCGTGATCTCGTTCTGACGGTGAACCCAGTCGAGCGTTTCCTTGCCCGTTCTGTCCTCCAGCCAGAGAAAGGGATCCTCAGTCGCCGAATTGGGACGCGTCTTTGTGTTCGAACTGGTCATGTGGTCTCCGATAAATTCGTCAAGGCTCGGCAACGTCGTCTTGCCACTATCGGTATTCAACTTGGAACGCAAAAGGAGCCATTGCGCTGTTGGCCTCCTAAGATGGGGCCGCCTGCCGCCCGCAGGCCACGAGGGAATCCATGCAACATCTGTACATTGCCAAAGAGAAGTTCGGTCCCTTCAGCGGCACTGCGTGGACTATGTACATAAACTGGTCCGGCCTCACCCAATTAAGCGAGGTCGTCTCACTCGATGGAATGCTCGGGCCGGTCGCGCTGGGACAGGTAAAGGACAGCTACTGGCCCCATATTGTTAACGAGGACTACATGCTCGATTTCTTTGTGGACCTGGACTTCCTCCTTTCGGAGTTGGCGGATCCGGGCGATTTGAATGTCCTCAATGTGATACGAAGACCGTCGGTTGACGTGCGTTCACTCGACTGGAACGGATTTACCTTCCTGGGCTACGACTTGTTGGATAAAGACGTCTCCATAAGCGCTTTGACCAACTGCGGAGGATTTCCTGACGTGTTTGCGAACACGGAACTGTCCGATGTTGGATTGATACCCGATTTTGATCGTGCTGTTGAAATTCGAAACCTTCTACGCAGGATGCATCCCTCTGAACACCATGCCGAATGTGATTTATGGGCGATTTCCAGATGGCACGGAAATGAAGGCACCCCGCAATTGTATTAGACCGCTCGCCCCCGCAATACGGTTGTGACCGCCAACGCCAGACAAATGGCGCCAAGCGTGATCGGCAGGCCGTCCGCGCCGAGAATATCCATGGCGCCGCCCGCCAGCGGCGGCACGGCGATGCCCCCGACGCCCCACATTAGCGAGAAGGCGGCGTTGCCGGCGACCAGTGCCGAGCCGGTAAACCGCTCGCCGAGCTCGATGATCGACATCGTGTAGATGCCGTAGGAAACCGCGCCCCAGACGAACACGCACGGCCAGATCAGCGGCGTCTCTATAAGAACCGGCAACAGCACACACCCGAGCACCGTTAGCGATACACAGATGAATCGCACCAGACGCGCTGTCAGCCGTTCCGCCAGCAGGCCGAGCGGCACCTGCATGGCGATGTTGCCGGCGATCATCATCGACAGCAGCGCCGACATGCGGGCCTCCGCGATGCCATAATGCGCTCCGTAGACCGGCAGCAGTGCCAGCACCCCCTGTTCGAAACCGGCGGCCACCACGACCGCCGACAGCAGCAACCATGCCATCGGCATGAAACCCATCACCGAAACCTGGTGCCCGGCTTCATCGACCTTTGGCAGCCGTCCCAGCACCAGCGCCAGGCAGGCGCCGCAAAAGACGAATGCGGCGATGCCGACGAGAAACGGCGGCCATCCTTCGGTGCCGACCGCAAGCAGGCATAGCGGGCCGGCCGCGAAACCTGCCGAAATGACTGTAGAATAGATTCCCATCATGCGACCGCGGCGCGCCGGAGGCGCCAGCGCGATCACCCAGATCTCGCTCAGCACATAGAGCGGATTGGTCACCACGCCGATCAGGAAGCGCAGTGGAAACCAGAGATAGACATTTTGCGTCCAGCCGATCAGCGCCAGCATGATCGCGGAAAGGGCCGCGCAGGTCAGCGCCGTGCGCCCTGCCCCAAACCGGCGCGCCAGCGCCGGGATGAGCGGCGACGAGACGATAAAGCCGACCGGCGTCATTGCCGCCGACAGGCCGATCATGGCCGGCGAGACGCCCTGGCGCTGCAGGATGAAGCTCAGCAGCGGATAGCTCAGCCCTTGCGCGATGGCGAACACCGAAACGGTGGCGATCACGCCGGTGATCGCCGCCCACTGCATTGTCTCGTCGCTGTTCTGTTCCGCCCGGTCCATGATTCGCACCACGAAACCTGCACGATTAGCGTTTCGGGGGCGTGCCGGGAAGCACCGGCGGCAGGAACCGCTTGCGCCAGCCAGAGCATGCCTTGTTAAGGACTCCGCGGCACCATTCAGGCCACTACGGAAAATACCGGGCAATCGCCCCCTTCCTGCCCTCCGCGTAAGGCTTCAGCCACTTGTCGTCGATGGAGAGCCCGTCATTGTCCGACGGTCCTACTCCAATCGTTCTGCGCCAGGCGCGGAACTTGTAGTGGTCGAACACGTCGAGCATATGCACCGCAAAGGCCGCAGCGAACGTCTTGTCGCCTTCGACGATCACCATGTTCTCGTCGTTTTCATAGGACGCCTTGTAGCCAAGGTTGTGGCTGCCGGCGATGACGGTCGCATTGTCGGCCATCGGATCGATGATCACGATCTTGTCGTGCACGATCGCATGGCCGACGGTCAGCACTTCCGCCTGGAAATCCCGCGCAACCGAGGCCCCCGTCAGGTTGGCCGCCCTGACGATGGAGACGTTCGGCGCCTCCCAGACCTTCTCCGGAAAGACGAATGGCGATTTGCCGTCCTTGTTCGATTTGTTGGTGACTGGATCCCGGGTCGGAGCAATATAGTTTGGCATGGCGGTGTGATCGCTGATTGCGCCTTGCACGATCAGCTTTGGATTCGCCGTCGCCGCCGCGACCGCCTGATCGATGACCGAATTGTTGCCAAGCCGCGACGGATTGAACACGAGAAAGAGCACCGCCTCCTTCGCCGCCTTGATTCGTGCGAAGACATCTTCGAGGTCGACAGGCCGCACCGAGATGTCCTTTTTGCTGCGGTCGGGATCGTTTGGCGAGAACCAGATGGTGGTCCCATCGACATGGTTCGGTGTGCGATTCTTCAGGCGAAACGGCCTGCCTTGCTTCTGCGCCACACGTCCAGCGGCGCTATCGCTCGCCGGCGGCGGGAACACGTCGGCCTTCATCCGCTCCCAATAGGCATCGAACACTTTGGCCATGGCAGGGTCGTCGCGGATGAAGGCGTTGTTGGACTGTCCGCAAATGCCGGTCGACGTCCAGTTGGTGCTGCCGGTCATGACCGCCTGCGGATTGCCCTGGGCGTCGCGGTAGACGGCAAACTTGTTGTGGCCGATATGATTGTTGTTGAACAGACGATCGGTCAGCACGACGCCGGCGTCGCGCAGCCGCTTTCTGAAGGGCGCGTTGCCCGCGTCCCACGCCTTCGTTTGTTCATCCCTGCCCGAATTCGAAAGAATGACGTCGACGACATCCTTGGCGTCGATGATCGCGTCGCACAACTCGTCATCGCCAAGCTCGTAGAGGGCAAGCCTGACAGTGCCGCCCTCGGCCTTGGCCCGTTTCATCAGGCGGGTGAGCACATCCGGAACCTCGCCATGAAGATAGGCGCGGATCTTGCTGCCGGGACGCTGAAGCTCGGCCCTGATCTTGTCGCGCTGCCCGACCTTGATGCCGGCGTCTTCCAGCGCGCGCGACAGCCATTGCGTCGAGAGCACGCCGTTGGTGAAGGCGAGCCGCGCCTTGCCGAACATCGATCCCAGGAAGATGGTCGGGCTGACGGCGCCTTGTCCGAGATAGCCGAGCGGCCGAGCCGCTCCGGTATAGGCTTTCTCGGGGCGCACCGGCACTGGATCGAGGCCGGGCCGCATGTCGCCGACCGGACGCACCCGGTAGGCGACCAATTCGCCATCGGGCCTGATCTCGACGCTGTCGCGGCGCCGCCGCACCGTAAGATCGCGCCAGAATGTCTTCTGCACCGGCCAGACGCCGCTATCCTGCGGAATCCAGTCCTTGTTGCGTTGCCCCCGGAAAGGCACCCAGGAAGCCAGACAGCGTTCCTCGCCGGTGCCGGGATAGATGCGGACGATCTCGAAGCCGAGACAGCCGTCGATCATTCCGTCAATATCCCAGGCAATGAAAGCGACTTCGTTGTTGGTCGCTGCACGCACGCTAACAACATCCGACACGGAAATAGTCTCCCTCAGGACGGTTTGTATTCAATGTACTTGCTCAATATGACGTGATCGCAACGTGACATGTTTCACAGTTCGGGCACAGATCTGGATTCGCCCTGGTGCGTCCGGCTGGCGAACGTCCATGTCGCTTCCCTCGTCCTAGTGGTCGCCGCCTCCGCAATGGCGGGACGGCGGTCGGTCCATTATGCCGCCGCACCATCGCAGCGTACGAGGACTATCATGACCGCCGCCCTTCATCCCGCCGAACCGGCATTGACAAACGACCGCGCCCGTCGCGGCGGCCGCGCGGGCAAGCGCGCCGGCGCAGCGGCGGCATTCGAGCAGCCGCCTTTCCGTCAGCTGAAAATCCCGCTGACGCCGACCAGGCTGGTCTCCGACGACGAACTGGAATCGATCCACCTCGCCTCGCTGCGCGTTCTCAGGGAAATCGGCGTCGACGTGCTGCACGACGAGGCAAGGCGCATCATGAAGGCGCATGGCGCAGATGTCCGCGAAGGCAGTGAGCGGGTGCGCTTCGACAGCGACATGATCCTCGAGCTGGTTTCGCACTGCCCGTCGGAATTCACCATCCATGCCCGCAATCCGGCGCACAATGTCCGCTTCGGCGGCGACAACCTGATCATCTCGATGATGGCGTCGGCGCCCAATTGTTCCGACATCGACCGCGGCCGCCGCCCCGGCAACCAGCAGGACTACCGCAACTTCCTCAAGCTTGCGCAGATGCACAACATCCTGAACTGCACCGGCGGCTATCCGGTCGAGCCGATCGATATCCATCCGTCCGTCCGGCACCTCGAATGCATCCGCGATCTGAGCGTGCTGACCGACAAGGTGTTCCACATCTATTCGCTCGGCAAGGAGCGCAATGTCGACGGCATCGAGATCACCAGGATCGCGCGCGGCATCAGCGCCGAACAGCTTCTCGAACAGCCGTCGGTGTTCACCATCATCAACACCAATTCGCCGCTCAAGCTCGACGTGCCGATGATGGAAGGCATCATCCAGATGTCGAGCAAGGGCCAGGTCGTCATCGTGACGCCGTTCACCCTGTCGGGCGCCATGGCGCCGGTGACCATCGCCGGTGCGCTGGTGCAGCAGAATGCCGAGGCACTGTCCGGCATTGCCTTCGCCCAGATGGTGCGCAAGGGCGCGCCCGTCGGCTATGGCGGCTTCACCTCCAACGTCGACATGAAGTCCGGCGCGCCGGCCTTCGGCACGCCGGAATACATGAAGGCGCAATTGGTCGGCGGCCAGCTCGCCCGCCGCTACAACATTCCCTACCGCACTTCCAACACCTGCGCCGCCAACACGGTCGACGCACAGGCCGCCTATGAAAGCGTGTTCTCGCTGTGGGGCGCCATACAGGGCGGCGGCAATCTGATGATGCATGCGGCCGGCTGGCTGGAAGGCGGCCTGCGCTGCTCCTACGAGAAGACCATCCTGGACATCGATCTGCTGCAGATGGTGGCCGAATTTTTGACCCCGCTCGACCTTTCGGAGGAAGCACTGGCTATCGACGCCATCCGCGATGTCGGTCCCGGCGGCCATTTCTTCGGCACCCAGCATACCCAGGACCGCTACAAGACCGCCTTCTATTCGCCTATCATCTCCGACTGGCGCAATTTCGAGACCTGGGCGGAAGCCGGATCGCCGACAGCTATCGAAAAAGCCAATCGGGTATGGAAGGAGCGGCTGGCCTCCTATGAAGAGCCCTACATGGACCCGACTATCCGCGAGGAGCTCGACGCCTTCGTCGACAAACGTCGGTCCGAAGGCGGCGCGCCGACTGATTTTTGATCATCTGTATTGATTTGATGAACAGGCGACTCCCACTCCGTCGAGCTCCGCTCGACACCTCTCCCCCGATCGACGGGGTAAAGGAAGGGCGTGAGATTATTCCAGCCAGCGCCCTTCCTCTCCCTCCGGAGGGGGGAGAGGTGGCGCTGCGAAGCAGCTACGGAGTGGGGGACGCCATTGCCAAGAGACGCAGTCGCCGCAAAATAGGTACAACCCAGCGAGCACGAAAACTCAGGCAAGCAGGCAATCAGACGGAAGCATTGCTTTGGCTTGAACTAAAGGCGCGCAAGCTTGGCGGCTATCGCTTTACGCGTCAGTTTTCCATCGGCCCCTTTTTTGCAGACTTCGCTTGCCGCGAGAAATGGCTTGTCGTTGAAGTCGATGGACACCAACACGCCGGCAGTTCCTATGACCGCCGCCGCGACGAATTCATGCGCGCCCAAGGCTATTCGATTCTGCGTCTTTGGAACCATGACGTCCTGAAACATCGTACTTCCGTCTGTGAAACCATCCTTGCCGCGCTTGATGGCAGGCTGGCCGAGAACATCGCTGTATCCGACCTCCGATTTGTTCTCACACCCCGCCCACTCGATTCAATCTCTTCAAAAACGGAACTATCTTCATGAAATCTCATGCAAAAGCGGTTGTCATCGGTGGCGGCGTCGTCGGCTGCTCGGTGCTTTACCATCTGGCCAAGGCGGGCTGGACCGACATCATGCTGATCGAGCGTTCGGAGCTCACCTCCGGTTCGTCCTGGCATGCGGCGGGCGGCTTCCATACGCTCAATGGCGATCCCAATGTCGCCAAGCTGCAGGCCTATACGGTGCAGCTCTACAGGGAGATCGAAGAGCTTTCCGGCCAGTCCTGCTCGCTGCACCTGACCGGCGGCGTGATGATGGCCGACACGCCGGAGCGCATGGACTTCCTGCGCCTTGCCCACGCCAAAGGCCGCTATCTCGGCATGGACACCGAGCTGATCACGCCGTCAGAGGCCAAGGCGATGTTCCCGCTGATGGACGAGACCAATTTCGTCGGCGCCATGTGGGATCCGGTCGAAGGCCATCTCGATCCTTCCGGCACCACCCACGCCTACGCCAAGGCCGCCAGGAAGCTCGGCGCCGAGATCGTGCTGCGCAACCGCGTCGTCGAGCTGACGCAGGAGGTCGACGGCACCTGGAACGTCGTTACCGAGCAAGGCACGGTCAAGGCCGAGCATGTCGTCAACTGCGGCGGCCTGTGGGCGCGCGAGATCGGCCGCATGGTCGGCGTCGAGCTGCCGCTGCTGGCCATGGAGCATATGTACCTTTTGACCGAGCCGATGCCGGAGGTCGAGGAATTCAACAAGTCGACCGGCCGCGAGATGATCGGCGTTATGGACTTCAAGGGCGAGATCTACACCCGCCAGGAACGCAACGGCATCCTGCTCGGCACCTATGAAAAAGCCTGCAAGCCGTGGTCTCCGGTCAACACGCCGTGGGATTTCGGCCATGAGCTGCTGCAGCCCGACATCGACCGCATCGCGCCGTCGCTGGAAATCGGCTTCAAGCATTTTCCCGGCATCGAGAAGGCCGGCATCAAGCAGATCATCAACGGTCCCTTCACCTTCGCGCTGGACGGCAATCCGCTGGTCGGCCCGGTGCAGGGCCTGACAAATTTCTGGTGCGCCTGCGCCGTCATGGCCGGTTTCTCGCAAGGCGGCGGCGTCGGGTTGGCATTGTCGAACTGGATGGTCCATGGCGATCCCGGCTTTGACGTCTGGGGCATGGACGTCGCGCGCTTCGGCGAATGGGCGACGCTGCGCTATACCAATGCCAAGGTGCGCGAAAACTATTCGCGCCGTTTTTCCATCCGCTTTCCCAACGAGGAACTGCCGGCGGCACGCCCGGCCCAGACGACTCCGCTTTACGACACGATGCTGGCCAACAACGCCGTCATGGGCGATAGCTGGGGCCTTGAAACCCCGCTCTGGTTCGCACCGAAAGGCACCGAGCCGAAGGACATCGTTTCCTTCCATCGCTCCAACGATTTCGGGCCGATCGGCGAGGAAGTGCGCGCCACCCGCGAGAAGGTCGGCGTCACCGAGATCGCCAATTTCGCCAAATACGAAGTCTCCGGGCCGGGATCGGAAGATTTCCTCAACCGGCTGATGACCAACCGCATGCCGAAGACCGGCCGCATTGTGCTGACCCCGATGCTAAACGAGTTCGGCAGGCTGATCGGCGATTTCACCATCGCCAAGGCGGGCGAAGAGCGCTTCATGATCTGGAGCTCGTCGGCGGCGCAGAAGTATCATATGCGCTGGTTCGACTGGCACCTGCCGAAGGATGGTCCAGCGGCGTCACAGGTCCGCATTCACCGCTTTGACCAGACGCTGGTCGGCTTGTCGATCGCCGGGCCGAAATCACGCGACCTGCTGCAGAAACTGGTTGACGCCGACATCTCGACCAAGGCCTTCCGCTTCATGGACTTCCGCGAGATGTCGGTCGGCGGCGCGCCCTGCATGGTCAATCGCATCACCTATACCGGTGACCTCGGCTACGAGATCTGGATGGCGCCGGCCTACCAGCGTCTCGTCTACAAGGCGATCAAGGATGCCGGCGAAGAGTTTGGCCTGGTCGATTTCGGCATGCGCGCCCTGCTCTCGATGCGCCTGGAAAAGAATTTTCCGACCTGGTTCCGCGAACTGCGCCCGATCTACGGGCCGTTCGAGGGGGCGATGGACCGATTCGTCAAGCTGGAGAAGAACGATTTCATCGGACGCGACGCGGCAGCCAGGGAGCAGGCAGAAGGGCCAAAACTGCGCCGTGTCTCCTTCATCGTCGATGCCGCAGACGCCGACGTGATGGGCGACGAACCAATCTGGGCCAAGGTCGGCGGCAAGGACTACGGCACGGTGGAAAAGCCGCACGGCTATGGTGCGGCGCGTTTCGATACGGACGGCAAGGAAGTGCGCGGCTCGAGCGCCGCGGAAGGCGCTTCGGCCGTGCGCGGCATCGTCGACGGCGACTGGCGCGTGGTCGGCTGGGTCACCTCCGGCGGCTATGCCCATTACGTCCAGGAATCGATGGCGCAAGGCTATGTGCCGGCGGCCTTGGCCGCGGACGAGAGCGCCGGAATGTTCGAGATCGAGATCCTCGGAAGCCGACGACCAGCCCGCATCAATGTCGAGCCGCCTTTCGACCCGAGCGGCGAGAAGATGCGGGCCTGAAAGCATTGGACCCAAAGGCCCGCCCTCGGGCCTGACCCGCGCGGCCGATTGATATCGGGAGGATAGGAAAAAATGAGCGATCCGGGCGTCGAGCGACGGTTCGGTCGTCATCGCAGGATCGCGCCGTTCGAGCCAGACGAAGCAAGCTCAATCGATGCGTTGCGCCTGAAGTCGCGGCAGAAGGCCGCTGAACTCAACCAGCATGTGCTTGGCTACGGCGCACTGGCGGAAGCGGAGTGGCACGCCGCCGGCATTGCTGCTCCCGACCTGCCCGCCATGCGCCAATACCGGCTCGACCGCATCCGCGCCGAGCTGAAGCGCCGCGGCTATGCGGGAGCCTTGCTCTACGATCCGATCAACATCCGCTATGCGACCGACTCGACCAACATGCAGCTCTGGGTCGCACACAATCCGACAAGACATTGTTTCGTTGCCACCGAAGGTCCGGTGGTGCTGTTCGACTATTTTTCCTGCGAGCACCTTTCCGACCACTCCGGCGTCGTCGACGAGGTTCGGCCGGCAGTGTCGTGGATGTATCTCTATAGCGGCGACCTCACCCAGCAAAAAGTCCGCCGCTGGGCCGCCGGGATCGCCGATCTGGTCAAGCAGCATGGCGGCGGTATCGGCCGCATCGCCGTCGATCACATCAATCCCGAGGGCGTCGAAGCGCTCGACCGCCTCGGCATCTCGATCGGCAATGGCGAAGCGCTGATGGAAAATGCACGCCTGATCAAATCGCCCGACGAAATACTGGCTATGCGCCGGTCGATCGTCGCCTGCGAGGCGGCGATGGGTGAGATGGAAGCAGCATTGAGGTCAGGAATTTCCGAAAACGAACTGTGGGCCGAACTCCACCGCGGCAACATCGCGCGTGGCGGCGAATGGGTCGAAACCCGGCTGTTGACGTCCGGCCCGCGCACCAATCCCTGGTTCCAGGAATGCTCGTCGCGAACGATCGCAGCCGGCGATCTCGTCGCTTTCGATACCGATTTGATCGGCCCTTACGGTTTCTGCGCCGACCTGTCGCGCACCTGGCTCTGCGGCGACACCGAGCCATCCAACGAGCAACGCGAGCTGTTTCGCATCGCCGCCGATCAGATCGCCCACAACATCGGCCTGATGCAGCCGGGCACATCGTTCCGCGATCTTGTCGAACGCTCGGCGGTGCCGCCCGGAGATTGTTTCCCGACGCGTTACGGCGTGCTCTATCACGGTGTCGGCCTGGCCGACGAATACCCGACGCTGCCGCATGCCATCGACTGGACCGAAGACACGCCCGACGGCGTGCTTGTGTCGGGCATGGTGCTTTGCGTCGAGAGCTATATCGGCCGGCTTGGCGGACGCGAGGGCGTCAAGATCGAAGAGCAGATCCTGATCACCGAAACCGGCAACGAGCAGCTTTCGACCTATCCGCTCGACGAGCGGCTGCTCGGCGACTGATTTTTATGCGGTCGCCGCGACCGCCTCGCGCAGCGCCTCCACGATCTTTTCCGGTGTCGTTCTGGCAGTGATGAACGGCAGGCCCTTGCGCCGCGTTGTCCAGCCGACGACTGTGACCGCTTCCGCTGCCGGCTCGAAGCGCCGCGCATTGGCCCAGCTCTGGCAGTCGATGGCCGCGACATCGGCCTTGCCCTCGGCAATGGCGACGATCGAGGCGCGGTGGCCACCGCTTTCGCTGCGCTCGGAGAAGATGTCCAGGCTTTCGCCCAGCGCCTCCAGGTCACGCGTCGGCGCGATAATGCCCGACATGGAATCGAGGCTGTTGAAGGTAAAATGCTTGCCACGCAGGACATCGAGCGGGATGAGCGGGCTGCCGTCGGACGGTGAGCCAACCGTTGGCGCTTCACCTGCACGCATCACCAGCGCGCTCGAATAGAGTTCACCCTGCCCGCCCTCGAACGCGTCGTAACGCGGCTGGCCGACCAGTTGAACATGCGTCGCCAGCCCGAGTTCCATCGGACCCCAGCAGGTCTGTGCGAACAGCAGCGCCGGATGCAGCCAGAGGCCGAAAAAATCCAACTCGTCCGGCGGCAGCGTCGCCGGATCGGGCGCCATGACCTTTCCGGCGGCGTCGCGGATGCCGCCTTCCACAGGCCGCAGATCGGCATTGACGCGAGCGATGGTCTGCGGCGCGTCGATGCCTTTTTGCCGGAAGGCATCACGCAGCCGCGCCCATTGGGCGTCGACCTCGCTCCGCATTTCAGACCAGTCGTACATCGGCAAGCCGGCAACGAAATCGCTCATGCCGGGACTTTGATCGTTACGCTGAGAAAAATTGACGAGGCCATTGACGCGCACCTGGGCATCGCTGCCGGCAATACCCAAAAATTCATTCTTTCGGCGGCTCGGCCGGTACCGGCGCACTGCCAAGCCCATTGAGGCTGCGCGCCCTGACGCGCGGCTTGAACGCCCGGCCCGGTTCCGGCGTGCGCCGCAGCACCGGGTGGACGATCGGCTCCTTGGCCTTGAAGGCATATGCCCTGAGCAGCGCGAAATAGTTCGGATAGGCATAGCCATTGTTCATCCGCAGCCACTCGTCACGGCGCTCGCGAAACAGCTTCGGCAGCCGGTACCAGGCCACCGTCGGGCTCTTGTGATGAACGAAATGCAGATTGTTGTTGAGGAACAGGAACGACAGCGGCGAACGTTCGACGATCACCGTACGGCCTTCCGGATGCTCCGACCACTGATGCTCGGCGAAGGTGCGGATCGAGATCAGCGACTGGCCCAGCCACACCGGCACCAGGATGTAGAGCCATAGCGGGATGCCGAAGCCGAACTGCACGACCGGCAGCACCACGGCGAGGCCGATGGCGTGCAGCAGCCATGCCTTGCGGATCACCTTGTCGCCGGCAAGCATCTGCCTGGCATCGTCGATGAAGAAGCCGGTGCACGACAGCCACGGGCCGAGAATGAGCCGGCCGATCATGGTGTTGTTGATCTTCAGCAGGAACTTCATCGCCGGCGGCAATTCGTCATGGTGCCACAGCGCCTTGTAGTAGCTTTCAGGATCGTCAAGCGGATCGGTCAGCCGTTCGTCGGCATGATGGCGCAGATGAATGGTCTTGAACCGCCGGAAAGGCCAGACGAGACCAATCGGCAGGAAGACGAAAGCTTCGTTGATCTGCGCTTTGCGGGTCGGATGGCCATGCAGGACTTCGTGCGCCAGCGAGGATTGCAGCGCCGCCATCAAGGCCAGGACGACGAGCGCCAGCAGCGGATAGGACGGCCACAGGAACAGGCCGGCTGCGAGCCAGGCGCCGTAGCAGAAAAACGCCAGGAAGACGGTCGGCCATTCGATGGCCGGTGCATTGCGTCGTCTGTTATTCCTGCTTGTCATCGATCGACCACTGCCCTTCCAGTCGCCGGAACCGTTTTGATTCCTGACAGCATTGTGTCAGGAGCGTCGTGATGCTGCAACGCGACAAAGCGCACAAAATGTTGCGATTGCGCATTTTCAGCCGCATATGTTATCAATTGTAAACAGGCAGAGGATTCATTTACGCCCAAAGTGCGGTGTTGGCGGGTTCGGCGGATTTTTTTCCTCCCAATGACCGGAATCACAACATGGACAAACGCGACCTGTCGACGGTCTTTCGGGATCGCCTGAAGATGCTCCTGACACGGTCCGATCTGAACCAGTCCGCTTTCGCGACTGCGGTGGGCATCGACCGCTCGGCGCTTTCACAGCTGCTGTCCGGCACCTCGACACGCCTGCCCCGCGCCGAAACGCTGCTCAACATCGCCGCCGAATTCAAAGTGTCGCTCGACTGGCTGCTCGGCCTCAGCCAGGACGAAGGCGTCACCGGTGAAATCCGCGAGAGCCTGGAGATCGAGGAAGCGCCTGACGGCTTCGACCGCACGCTGCTGGCCAGGTGGCATGCCGAGGCCGCCGGCACGAAAATCCGTTACGTGCCGGCCGGCATTCCCGATCTTCTGCGCACCGAAGCGCTCGTCGATTACGAGGCTGGGATCGCCAACAAGAGCCGTGAGGCCCAGGCCGGCGAGACGCAGTACCGCATCGACTACAACCGGCGGCCGGAAACCGACATGGAAGTCTGCATGCCGCGCCACACGCTGGAGATCTTTGCGCGCGGCCTGGGCGTCTGGGACCGTTTCCCTGAGGCCGCCCGCCACCAGCAGCTTCTTCACATGGCGACGCTGCTCGACGACCTTTATCCCACCTTCCGCCTGTTTCTCTATGACGGGCGGAAGCGGTATTCGATCCCCTACACCATCTTCGGGCCCTATCGCGCCGCCATCTATGTCGGCGACATGTATCTGGTGCTGAACGCGACCCAGCCCGTCCGCACGCTGACCAGCCATTTCGACAATCTGATCCGCGCCGCCGATATCAATGCGCACGAAGCAGCCAGCTTCACCCAAAGGCTGGCGGAAATGCGATTTTGACGGCTTGTTACCGCGGCGACATTGACGCCATATAAAGATTTCTTTATATCCTTATCTCGACAAAATTCCCGGAAGGCGTATTTCCAATGACCAATCCAATTGACGCGCTGCTTGCCGAAAAAGGCGTCCTGCTCGCCGATGGCGCCACCGGCACCAACCTGTTCGCCATGGGGCTCGAGGCCGGCGAGGCTCCAGAATTGCTGAACGAGACGGCGCCGGACATCATCACCAGCCTGCACCAGAACTTCGTCGATGCTGGCGCCGACATCATCCTGACCAACTCCTTCGGCGGCACCCGCCACCGGCTGAAGCTGCATCATGCGCAGGACCGCGTGCATGCGCTGAACAAGCGCGCCGCCGAGATCGCCCGCGCTGTCGCCGATAAAGCCGGCCGCAAGGTCATCGTCGCCGGCTCGGTCGGCCCGACCGGCGAGTTGCTGGTGCCGCTCGGCGCCATGACTTATGACGAGGCGGTCGAGGCGTTTGCCGAGCAGATCGAGGGCCTGAAGGCCGGCGGCGCCGAAGTCGCCTGGATCGAGACCATGTCGGCGCCGGACGAAATCCGCGCCGCAGCCGAAGCCGCGATCCGCGTCGGCCTGCCCTATACCTACACCGGCTCCTTCGACACCGCCGGCCGCACCATGATGGGGCTGTTGCCGAAGGACATCCACGGCGTCGCCGATGGCTTGTCGCAGGCGCCGCTCGGTGTCGGCGCCAATTGCGGCGTCGGCGCCTCCGACATCCTCGCCTCACTGCTCGACATGACCGAGGCGAAGCCGGAGGCGACGGTGATCGTCAAGGGCAATTGCGGCATTCCGGAATTTCGCGGCGCCGAGATCCACTATTCCGGCACGCCCGAGCTGATGGCCGACTATGTCAGGCTGGCCGTCGATGCCGGCGCAAAGATCGTCGGTGGCTGCTGCGGCACCTCGTTCGCCCACCTCGCCGCCATGCGCAAGGCACTCGATGCGCACACAAGGTCGGATCGCCCGACCGTCGAAAAAATCGTCGAGCGCATCGGCCCGATGCGCAACAAGCAGGCGACGGTCAACACCGTCGAGACCAGCGAAGCCCGCCGCGAGCGCCGGCGCAGCCGCGCCTGACGCAATTGAAAAAGGCCGGCAAGGTTTTCCCTGCCGGCCTGCCTCACCGCCCATCGGTCGGTTTTCCGTATCAGAACGATCCCATCTGAGGAAAACCGGCCGTCACACCCACTACCTGTTGCCGCCGAGCGCCGAGGCAAGGCGCATCAGCGAGAGGAACTCGGACCGGTAGCCAAACGGATCGGCTCCACGGGCGGCAGTGGCAATCTCGATGATCTTGTCGTAGCCGAACTTCGCGGTCGCATCCTCGTCGCGCAGCTTCTGGCCAAAAGCTGCGACGGCAACGGAGAAGCGCTGGTCGGTGCTGGCCCGGTCGAAATCAGCAACTTCGTTGGCGGATGTCACCGGCGTGGTGATCAGCTTCGAGGCATCCTCGTTCGGCAGCTTGTAGCGGATCTTGACGAAGGCATATTCGTCGGCATTGGCGACGCCGCCATTGCTCACGGACGCCTGGCCGTAGCGCAGCGGATCGATCTTCTGGCCGCCGCTGCCGTTCGGCGTGATCTCATAGATCGCAGTGACCGAATGGCCAGAGCCGATCTCGCCGGCATCGACGCGGTCGTTGTTGAAATCCTCGCGATTCAAGGCGCGGGTCTCGTAGCCGATCAGCCGGTATTCCGAGACTTTTTGCGGGTTGAACTCGACCTGGATCTTCACGTCCTTCGCGATGGTGAACAGCGTCGAGGACGCATCCTCGACCAGCACCTTCTCCGCCTCGGCCAAAGTGTCGATATAGGCGGCGGTGCCGTTGCCGTTCTGGGCGATGGCCTGCATCATCTGATCGTTCAGGTTGCCGCGGCCGAAACCGAACACCGACAGGAACACCCCGGTCTTGCGCTCCTTTTCGATCAACCGCTTCAGATCGTCGTCGTCGGTCTGGCCGACATTGAAGTCGCCGTCCGTCGCCAGCATCACGCGATTGATGCCGTCGTTGACGAAGGATTTCTGCGCCAGCCGATAAGCTTCCTTGATACCCGCCTCGCCGGCCGTGCTGCCGCCGGGCGCCAACGTGTCGATGGCATTGAGGATCTTGTCCTTCTCCGAAACCTTCGTCGGCTCCAGGACAGTGCCGGCATCGCCCGCATAGGTGACAATCGAGACGGTGTCGTCCGGCTTCAATTTGTTGACCAGAAGCCGGAACGCGGACTGCAGGAGCGGCAGCTTGTCCTGCTCGTTCATCGAGCCCGACACGTCGATCAGGAAGACCAGATTGGCCTTGGGCTGCTCGGCCGGCTTCGCGTCGAAACCCTTGATAGCGACATGCATCAGCCTGGTGTGCTGGTTCCACGGCGTCGGCATGACGCTGACGGTCGAGTTGAACGGCGTCGAGGCAACGTCCGGACCTTTCCAGTCATAGGGGAAGTAGTTGATCATCTCCTCGACGCGGACGGTGTCGGCCTGCGGCAAAGCACCTTCCCTGAGCGAGCGCCGCACGAAGGAATAGGAGGCCGAGTCGACATCAATCGAAAAGGTCGAGACCGGGTCTTCGAGCGCGGCACGCACCGGATTGCTCTTGAAATCCCCGACGCGGTCGCGGTTTTGCTCTGGGAGCGGCATCTGGTCAGCTGGGGCGGTCGAAGGCTGAGCCATCAGCTTGGATTCGGCGCCTGGCATGCGGCCAGCCTGCGTGGCTCCGTCGGCTTTCGGAGGAGATATAGACATCATCACTCTGCCAGACGGCGCAGCTCCACCATCCTGTGCGAACTCACCTTTCGGCGCAGGTGTCGGCTTGGGCGCCGCATTGCGGGCCAGAGCGTCCTGCTGCGCCAGGCCGGCAGCCGATTGTGGCTTCGGCGGCGATGCCGGGGCAAGCGCCTCGGCTGCGACGCGGCTTTCGGCGTCGGCATCGGCTTTCTTCGTAGCCACTGGTTTATCGGCCAGCGTTTCGGTGATCTTCTCGTCCCCACCGGAATAGAACGGCTGCTCCTGCAGCATATAGATCGTGGCGTATCCGGCGATCGGCAGGGCGACGAGCCCGGCAATGGCCGGGGTGGCGAAGAGTTTCTTTTGCATGATTTCGCTCCAGAGCTTTTGTGCTCGCTCTGTGAGACGAAGCCCTTTCGCCGATCCTTGGGCGGCAGGTGAAGTTTTTTCGCCCACGTCGTAGGCACGCATGGCCGCCCCTAAGGCACGCGCCTTCGCGTCGTTGCCGGGTGCCGGTGCTGCGATGTCGCGCAGCCTGTTGAGTTGGTTGTCGTCGACCATGATCACACTTCCCCGGCTGAAAGCATGAGCGCCTTCAACCGTTTCTTCGCTTCATGGATGTGCCAGGAAACCGTCGTCTCCGAGATGCCCATCGCCTCGGAAGCGAGTGCGTGGCTCAGCCCTTCGCCATAGACGAGCAGCACCGCGTCGCGCTGCTTGTCCGGCAGCATCCGCACCGCCGCCCAAAGCGCCTCGGCTGGATCTTCGGGCTCGGCCGGGGCCTCTCCCGAGATCAGCTCGTAAGCCCCGTAGGCTTCGGTCTTGATCGCCTCGCGGACGGTCTTGCGCATCATGTCGCGTGCTGCATTCAGCGTCATGGTATAGAGCCAGGTGGTGAAGGCGCCGCTGCCATGATAGTCGCGGATCGCCCGGCCGAGCCGGACGCAGACTTCCTGGGCGATATCCTCGGCATCGGCCTTTTTCCCGCACCAGCGATAGGCGGCGCGATAGACGAAATCATAATGCCTTTCGAGCAATTTGCCGAAAGCCCCCCTGTCACCGCCCTTCGCACGACCGATCAGCTCGGCGTCGGAGGCTTCGCTTTCATCCAGCATCATCGCCATCATTTGCCTGTTGGACGAAGGCTAATGGCGATTCCTTGGGATGATGGAAGGATTTTTTTGCAGGGCGGTCAGATGACCACCGGGCTATCGGGGTCGCAATGCGGTGTTCAAGTTTCGTGCGGCATTCGGCGACGCTACAGGCCCGCGAACGCGACCATGTGGAAGGCTTGAACCTGTGGCGGATAGCGATAGGCCGCGCCGTAGGGACAGGCGTTGCGGTCGAGACAACCGCCGGTTCGGCAAGCCGCGCCGTTGTGCCCACGCACATGCGCCAGACATGTTCCATGCGCGAAACCATCCGCAGAATAAGCGTCGACCGGACAGGATTTCAGGCACGGTTTGTCGACACATGCATCGCAAAGGTGAACCACTTCGCGAGTTTCCCCAAACGCAATCTCGTCCCCGAACAGCAGCGCGCCGCGATAGGCGTGCCAGAGCCCGTATTGCGGATGCATGAGGATGCCGAGCGGCGACGGTTTCAGACCCTCCGCCTGCATCGCCCATTGCTGGAACGGCAGATACGGTCTGTCGGACGGCGAAACGGCGCGCGCGCCGAATGTCTTCGCCACTGCGCCGATCAGTTCGCGCGACCATGCATCGAGCGGATCGGCAACAGTTTGCGATTGGCCTTCCCGCCAGCGCAGAAAATGCGGCCACGGCGCGGCGCCCGCCTGCCCCACCAGCAGGACGGATCTGGCCGCAGCGCCGGAGAGACCGGAGGCTGTTTCCTCACCGCCTGCACAATTGAAGCCGCCGCGCAGGATGAGGCCGTGGGCGGAAAGCGCCGCCGCTATATCTTCGACCATGCTGCGCTCAAGGATCATCCCTTCCTGTCCGGCTCGGAGAAGGCGCTCCGCCAGACTTCCTTGTGGATGATGTTGGCGACTTTAGCCCCGCCTGACTCGGGCTCCTTTCAAGTGAAGGCGTCGGCCATCGACGCCTTCTTGCTGGCGATGAAGTCCTTCAGCCCATCGTCGATGCCCTGATCGAGATGCGGCGCCTCGTAGCTTTCCAGCCAGCGGCGAGCGAGTTCGTTGGCGCGCTGCGGTGCCGACTTTTCGCCTTCGGCCAGCCACTGCTCGTAGGAATTGTTGTCGGCGATGCTGGAACGGTAGAATGCCGTCTGGAAATTGGCCTGGGTGTGGTCACAGCCGAGATAGTGGCTGCCCGGGCCGACCTGGCGGATGGCATCCATCGCCTGGCCGTTCTCCGACAGGTCGACGCCTTCGGAGAACTTCTGGGTCATGCCGAGCTGGTCGATGTCCATCATGAACTTTTCGTAGCAGGAAGCGAGCCCGCCCTCGAGCCAGCCGGCCGAGTGCAGCACGAAATTGGTGCCGGCGAGGATCGTCGAGTTCAGCGTGTTGGCGCTCTCATAGGCCGCCTGCGCGTCCGGGATTTTGGAGGCGCAGAGCGAACCGCCGGTGCGGAACGGCAGGCCAAGCCGGCGCGCGAGCTGCGCCGCGCCATAGGAAACCAGTGACGGCTCCGGCGTGCCGAAGGTCGGCGCGCCAGACTGCATCGAGATCGACGAGGCGAAGGTGCCGAACAGCACCGGTGCGCCCGGCCGGATCAGCTGCGTGAACGACGCGCCAGCCAGCACTTCGGCCAGGACCTGGGTCAGCGTGCCAGCGACCGTCACCGGGCTCATTGCGCCGGCGAGGATGAACGGCGTGACGATACAGGCCTGGTTGTGGCGCGAATAGACTTTCAGCGCCCCCAGCATGGTCTCGTCGAACACCATCGGCGAGTTGGCGTTGATCAGGCTGGTCAGCACCGTGTTGTTCTCGACGAAATCGTCGCCGAACACGATCTTGGCCATCGCAACCGTATCTTCGGCGCGCTCCGGCGCGGTGACCGAGCCCATGAACGGCTTGTCCGAATATTTGATGTGGCTGTAGATCATGTCGAGATGGCGCTTGTTGACCGGCACGTCGACCGGCTCGCACACCGTGCCGCCCGAATGGTGGATCGACGGCGCCATATAGGCGAGCTTCACGAAATTCCGGAAATCCTCGATCGTCGCATAGCGCCTGACGCCGTCGAGGTCGCGCACGAAGGGCGGGCCGTAGACCGGTGCGAAGACCGTGGCGTTGCCGCCGATCTGCACCGAACGTTCGGCATTGCGGGCGTGCTGGGTATAGACGGACGGCGCGGTTTTCAAAAGTGAGCGGCAGAGCCCCTTCGGGAAGTGCACGCGCTCGCCCTTGACGTCCGCGCCGGCCTCTTTCCACAGCTGCAGCGCCTCGGCGTCGTCGCGAAAGATGATGCCGATCTCCTCGAGCACCGTGTCGGTGTTCTTCTCGATCAGCGCCAGCCCTTCCTCGTCCAGCACCTCATAGACGTTGATCTTGCGCTTGATGTAGGTGAGCTGGGTGCCGGGGCCGCTACCCGAGCGCGCCGCCCGCCGGGCAGCGGCACCACCGCTGGCGGCGCGTCCGCGCCGCGCGTTTGACGCTTCCTGGTCGACCGGCGCGTTCTCACTCATGATCGTTCTTCCCTGACTTTTGTTCTGGCACAATTATTATTGCCGCATATCGCGGCTTCTGGCCGGATCGTAGTCATGCACCCTATTCGAAACGGCCCGCCAGCGCCAACGCCTGTCGCAAAATCGACAAGAATTCCAATAGATTTGCAGTCGCTTTCCTTTTGCGGGAAGTCGCAAATCAGCTATGGACGCAAGCCTGTAGCGGGTTAGGTATTGACGTGATATTTGAGGCCCCGCAATTGCATCTGTGCGGCAAGGAGCTGGATTAAAAATGGCCGACGACGAGATCATCCTTTCCGAGCTTTCCGACGACGAACTCGTGCAGCAGATGCACGATGACCTTTATGACGGGCTGAAGGAAGAGATCGAGGAAGGCACCAACATCCTGCTCGAGCGCGGCTGGGCGCCTTACAAGGTGCTGACCGAGGCGCTGGTCGAAGGCATGCGCATCGTCGGCGAGGATTTTCGCGACGGCATTCTGTTCGTGCCGGAAGTGCTGTTGTCCGCCAACGCGATGAAGGCGGGCATGTTCATCCTGCGTCCGCTGCTTGTCGCCACCGGCGCGCCGAAGCAGGGCAAGATGGTGATCGGCACCGTCAAGGGCGACATCCACGACATCGGCAAGAACCTTGTCGGCATGATGATGGAAGGCGCCGGCTTCGACGTCATCGATCTCGGCATCAACAATGCGGTGGAAAAATACCTCGACGCCATCGAACAGCACCAGCCTGACATCATCGGCATGTCGGCGCTGCTGACGACGACCATGCCCTACATGAAGGTCGTCATCGACACGATGAAGGAAAAGGGCATCCGCGACGACTACGTCGTGCTGGTCGGCGGTGCCCCGCTCAACGAGGAATTCGGCAAGGCCGTCGGCGCCGACGCCTATTGCCGCGACGCGGCCGTGGCAGTCGAAACCGCCAAGGATTTTATGAAGCGCAAGCACAACGTCCGCGCTTCGGCCTGAGCTGACGAGGAGAACACAAGAGCATAAGTACGGAGCCCGTACTTATGCTATGACGCAGGCCGAGGCGGCTCGTAACGCCGGCATGTCAAGACATTAACAAGCAACAGCGATCCGCGCAACGGCTTGAAGTGCCTATTCAGACTCTTTCGCCTCTTCCTTTTTCAGGATCGGCGTGTCGGCGGTTGTATTCGCGACGCTTGCGACTTTGGTTTGCTGATCTACGCTTGCAGCTTTGGTTTGCTGATCTACGGAAGCCGTCGTTTTGTTGTGGCCAACACATTCCGCTGCGGCGCCGGACGCCGAAAGGCCCAGAGCGGCGACAACTAAGAGAGCGGTCTTCATTCTATGCTCCTAGCTTCGTTGTTGAGGTACAGGGAAAGATTACCGGCATGTCCCCCATTCGAAAAGTCAACTTTTCGTGCCTGCCCCAGCGAACCCCCACCTGGCGAAACAATTGCAATAGGCGGACACCCCGGCCGCTTCGACCTCACTTGGGCGAATTCGGCATGGACCATAAACCGAGCCAAGCCTTGCAACGCGACTTTGTTGTTCCCAGATGTTACAATGACTTAACGCGCATTGCTTGAACTATGTTGATCGCGATTCGCGTTGATGAGATTGCGGATCAGGGATTCTCGACCGTGTCCTCAACCGCGTTGGCTGTCGATTTGACATCCCTGCCGACGCCGCGGACGGTGTTGGCGCAGGCCGAAAGAGCCAGGGCGCAAGCGAGGATGGCGATCGGCGCAATGCGTAGCGGTTTCATGAATGGTATCTCCTCGACAGATAGATTCGTGGGACAGCAACGAAAATCGGTTAGACTGGTTCCATGAGCATTGCGCGAAAACTACAACCCGATCAAGGTGACAGGCTGCTTGTCATCGCCTGCGGGATGATTGCGCGCGAAATTCTGGCCGTCAAGGAACAGCTGGGGCTCGACCATCTCGACCTGACCTGCCTGCCGGCGGAGTTCCATTTCTACCCGGACCGCATCGCGCCGGCCATGGACAAGGCGATCGAAAAGGCCAAGGCGGACGGCTACAGGAACATCTTCGTCGGCTACGCCGATTGCGGCACCGGCGGCCTGCTCGACCGCGTCTGCGAGAAGCATGGGGTCGAGCGCATGGCCGGTCCGCATTGCTTTGCCTTCTACCAGGGCAGGGAAGCCTATGCGAAAATCGCCGACGACGACATGATGTCGTTCTACATGACCGATTTCCTGTGCCGGCAGTTCGATGCCTTCTTCATGAAGCCGCTCGGCCTCGACAGGCATCCGGAGCTGATCAAGGACTATTTCGGCAATTACGAGAAGCTAGTCTATATCGCCCAGACCGACGATCCGGAACTCGACAAGGTCGCCGAGAAAGCCGCGAAAATGCTCGGCCTCGCCTATGAGCGCCGTTCCACCGGCTATGGCGACCTGACGACGGAGCTGGCCAGCGCCGCGGCACACAGCTGACGTTCGATCAGGCGCGGTCTTCTTCCACTGCAAGCCCGGCAAGCACAGCGGCAAAGCGCGTCTTGCAGACGAAGCCCAGCCTGTCCCGCGCCCGCGACGCGTCGTAGACACGGTCGATCGAGGAAAACATCGTCCAGCCTTTTCGCGCATAAAGCGCCGGAAACTCCGGAAAATAACGCGCCACGACTGGCGGCGCGTCAGCGATCAATGCCTCGCAATCATCAGGCCGGAACGGCGTTGGCGCCGAGATGATGAAGACGTCGAAGCCTAGCTGTGGAGCCTTCTCCAGCGCCGCGACATGGGCCTCGGCGGCATCTTCCACGCTCAGACGACGGAACAACAGCTCATTGGCCTTGGTGTTGGCGTCCGACTGGTCGATCGCATGCGCCATGTCGTCTGCCTCGGGAAAGAACCGGGCGGTGCGCAGCACGATCGCCGGCAGTCCGGACTGGATGTGATAGAGGCGGCAAAGATGTTCGGCCGAGAGCTTGGTTACGCCGTAGATGTTGCGCGGCTCGGGCGACATGTCTTCCGTCAGCCAGGCGGCCTTGCGCGCACCGCCGGTGAGGCCGGCGCGTATGGCTTTCGAGATCATCAGCGAGGTCGTCGACGTGAAGACGAAGCGCTGAACGCCCGATAACACCGCCGCGTCGAGCAGGTTGAGCGTGCCGCGCACATTCGTCTCGATGAAATCCTCATTGCGGTGGTGTTCGATATCAGGCTTGTGCAGTGCGCCGCTGTGGACGATCGCCTCGATGCGGTTTTCCCCGACCGTCCGCATCACCAGATCACGGTCGGCGACCGAGCCGATCACCTGCGTTGGCGCCGACGGGACCGGATCCAGCCCGATGACGTCATGGCCAAGCGCCCGCAGGCGCAGCGCGAGCGCGCTGCCCAGCCAGCCTGACGACCCCGTAAGCAAGATCCGCATCGGTGAAACCACGAGTTTTAAGCTGACTGCTGTTAAGCACGGATGACAGGCCGCCGCGAACGGGTAAGTTGTATGCCAAACGAGAAAACAGGCTGTTCCAGCCGTCGACCGGGAAACGCACCGATGATCGCTCGCCTCTTGATTGCCGCAGGCGTTTCCTGCTTCGCCCTGCCCGCGCTCGCCGAAGGCGAGGTGCAGAAGCTGATCACGCCCGCCGACAAGGTGCGGCTCGACAAATATGCCGAGACGCGCAAGGCAGCCCTTGATGAAGCCAGGGCCGGCGACGACGCCGAGGTCAAGCAGCTCGACGCCTTGCTGGCAAAGCCGCTGGTCGCGTTTTCCGACAAGGATCTGGCCGGCAACTGGCAATGCCGCACCATCAAGGCCGGCGGACTGAGCCCGCTCGTCATCTATGGCTGGTTCAAGTGCAAAGTGAGCGACGATGGTTCGGGCTGGATGCTGGAAAAACGCACCGGTTCGCAGCGCACCAAGGGCCGTTTCTTCGACGACGGCGAAAAGCGCGCGATCTATCTCGGCTCCTTCTTTGTCAACAACGATCCCGCAAAACCCTATGGCAGCGGCCCGCAAAGCGACCAGCTCGGCTATGCCTTTCGCAACAGCGCCAACGAGTGGCGCATCGAGTTCCCGGCCCCCTATCACGAATCAAAGCTCGACATCCTTGAGCTCAAGCGCTGAGCCCGCTGCCCTGATACCCAGGCCGATGATCAGGGTTAACCCGGCGGTCCAAAGCGAACCCACGCGCTGGTGGTGAAGACCTGACGCTTGGTACCCACTAGAAGGACGCGAGACGACCCCTTGCGGACCATCCCTGATGAGAGGTCAAGGGAACGTCGTGACTCTTTCGCGACCTTGGCGCGGGCGTGGTTTAAGGACAGCTGTGGGGATCTGCCGTTCGTTCCAGCGATCTGAAATTCGGCAGGATTCAAAGACCGGACGGTTGATCCGCCTACCTCGCTAACACGCCGGCCGCTAGAAGCCCGTCGGCCACAACTTCCATGACGTTGCATAGGACCCCAGTTGTGTAAGACTGCCGGACTGTTGCCGAAGGAGCCCTCCGGCGTCTCCACCGCGGAAGTGGGACATGGACATTGAGGAGTGGCTGCGCAGCTTAGGGCTGCAGCAATACGGCACGGCCTTTCGTGAGAACAACGTCGAGGCCGAAGTGCTCCTGCGGCTGACGGCCGAGGATCTCAAGGACATCGGCGTCAGTTCGGTAGGGCACCGCCGGAAGCTTCTGGAGGCTATTGCCGAGCTGCGGGAAAGTTCCTCTGCAATCTCAGCTGAAGGTGTCAAAGCCTTGACTCAAGTCACCGGACTTGCGTCGGCACCGGCGTCCCCAACCGGTGCCGAGCGGCGGCAACTGACCGTGATGTTCGCTGATCTGGTCGGCTCCACCGCGATTTCGGCTCGGGTCGATCCCGAGGAGATGAGTGAGATCATCCGAGGCTACCAGAATTGTTGCGCAGGCGAGATTACCCGCTTCGAGGGACACATTGCGAAATTCATGGGCGATGGTGTGCTGGCATATTTCGGCTGGCCACGAGCGCATGAAGATGATGCCGAGCGGGCGGTGCGCGCAGGCTTGGCGGTTGCCAGTTCAGTGGCGCAACTGCGGGCGCCGGATGGCAAGCCGCTTGCGGGCCGGGTGGGGATCGCGACGGGTCTCGTGGTGGTCGGTGAGCTTGTCGGCGACAAGGAAGCGCGCGAGCGGGCGGTGGTCGGCGAGACGCCGACCTTGGCCTCGCGACTGCAGGACTTGGCCCGGCCGGGCAGCGTAATTGTCGCCGAGAGCACAAGACATCTGCTGGGCGATCTGTTCGAGTTGGAGGATCTGGGACCACAGGTTCTGAAGGGCTTCGAGACGGCCTTGAAAGCCTATTCCGTCAGAGGCGAGGGCCGGGCCGAAAGCCGCTTCGAGGCATTCCACACCGGCGCGCTGACGAAGCTCGTTGGCCGCGAGCAGGAGCTGGCTCTGCTTCTGGAACGCTGGTCGCGGGCGGAGGAAGGTGAAGGACAGGTGATCCTCCTCTCCGGGGAGCCGGGGATTGGCAAGTCGCGCATTGTGCGCGCCCTGCGCGAGCACTTGGCCAGCGAATCGTACATCCCGCTCAGCAATTACTGCTCGCCGTACCACACCAACAGTGCGCTTTATCCGGTGGTCGGACTTTTGGAGCGGGCGGCGCATTTCGACCGTGATGACACCGCCGAGATGAAGCTCGATAAACTTGAAACTCTGCTCGCTCGGGGCGGCGAGCAGGACCGGGAGGCGGCGCAAGTACTGGCCGCTCTGCTTGCGATCCCAACTGAAACACGCTACCCGCCAATCGATCTGCCGCCGCAGCGCATCAAGCAACGCACGCTGGAAATCTTGGTCGAGCAGCTCGCCGGCCTCGCCAAGCAGAAGCCTGTGTTGGCCGTATATGAGGATGTGCATTGGATCGATCCTTCGACACTTGAGCTGTTGGGCCGGGTAATTGAGCGGGTCCAGCGTCTGCCGGCACTGGTTCTGATCACCTTCCGGCCGGAATTCAGCCCACCCTGGACCAGCCATGCCCATGTGACCCAGCTCTCGCTTTCTCGTCTGACGCGACGGCACGGCGCAGCCGTGGCTCTCCGCGTCACCGGCGGCAAGGCGCTACCGCGCGAGGTTCTGGACCAGATCATGGCGCGAACTGACGGGGTTCCGCTATTCGTTGAGGAGCTGACCAAGACAGTCCTGGAGTCAGGCCTCTTGCGGGAGGTCGGCAATCATTTCGAGTTGACTGGGACTCTCCCGCCGCTGGCAATCCCGGCTACGCTGCACGACTCGCTAATGGCTCGCCTCGACCACCTGGCGCCGGTCAAGGAGGTGGCGCAGATCGGGGCAGTAATCGGCCGCGAATTCTCGCACGATCTGCTGGCCGCCGTGGCGCCGCACGACGAAGGCAAACTGCAGGACGCTTTGGCCCAGCTCTGCAGGTCCGAGCTGATCTATTGCCGCGGTGCGCCGCCGGAGGCGACCTACAGCTTCAAGCATGCGCTCGTCCAGGATGCGGCGTATTCCAGCCTTCTTAAAACTCGGCGGCAGCAGATGCACGCGCGCATCGCCGCGGCTCTCGAAGAGCGTGTGGCAGCAGGTTCCGAGGCTTTGCCGGAGATCATTGCCCATCACTGCACCGAGGCAGGCCTTATCGAACGGGCAGTCAGCTACTGGTGGCAAGCCGCGCAATCGGCGATCCAGCGCTCTGCAATTTTGGAGTCGATCGCGCACCTGGAAAATGGGCTAAGACTTGTCCGCACGCTACCTGACAGTCAGGAGCGCGTCCGCCTGGAGCTGGATATGCAGGTGGCTTTGGGCACCGCCTTTATGGCGGCCAAAGGTTGGTCGTCGCCGGCCACCGCAGCGGCGTTCGCGCGAGCCGAGGAGTTGTGCGAGCGAGTGGACGACATCACTCTGCGCAGCGTGGCCGATTACGGCCGGTATCTCGTCTACCTCCTGCGTGGTCAACTCGATGCTGCGCTGGCAACGACGACATCGATGCTGCGCAGGGCCGAATGCGACTGCGATCGGGCCACAATCATGATCGCACACCGGTGCGTCGGCATCACGTCGGTGCACCGGGGAGATTTTGATGCCGGACGCAAGCATATGGAGGCGTCGTTGGCGCTGTACGATCCGAACGAGCACGCTGGGCTTGCCTATCGATTCGCCTATGATCCCCGTATCGCAAACCTTTGCTATATCGCCCACGCGCTGCTGCACCTCGGTTATCCCGATCAAGCATTCGAGAAATACACCGAGTTGTTACAGGCTATAAGACACCACCGGCACAGCCCATCCGCGGCGTTCGGCCTGTTCCAATCGGCCCTGTTTTGCACTTATTCGAGAGATCTCGGCGCGTATAAGCGCGACAGCAACTTTGGTGCGGATGAGGCCATTGTCGATGAACTGATCTCAATCAGTACGGAGCACGGTTTCTCACTTTGGCGTACAGCAGGGGTCATTCTCAAGGGTTGGGTTCTGATCCAGGCGGGTGAGTCGGATAGCGGTCTTGCTCAAATGCGTGACGGCATAGTCGAATGGCGTGGGCACGACGCTAAGCTTTTTGTGCCACGCTGGCTGCTCATGCTCGCCAGCGCCCTCAGCAGGCTTGGCAACCCACGCGCGGCACTCGACAGGATCGAGGAAGGGCTCGCATTGATCACCGAGACCAACGAGCGGTGGAACGAGACTGAGTTGCACCTCCGCAAGGGCGAACTGCTCCTGGACTTGAAGGCGGACGAGAAGGCCGAGGCTTCCTTCCTGCACGCGCTTACCGTGGCCCAACATCAACGCGCCAAGCTTTGGGAGCTGCGAGCCGCCACATCTCTTGCCCGACTCTGGGTCCAGGGAAACGAGCGGCAAAGGGTCCACGACCTTCTCGCACCGGTTTGCGGCTGGTTCACAGAGGGCTTCGCGACGCCGGACATCAAGGAAGCGAGGACGTTCCTCGATCTAGTAGAATCCTGATCTGCCGTTTTGGACAATCTGCTGCAGTCAACAATCTCAGGGAGGAGATGATGACGTTCCATTCACTCAGGACACGGGAAAAATTACACCCAGCTCGGATTTCGGCGGCGGTGCTGATCGCAATCACCTTGTCTGCCTTCGCGGTCGCTGCGGCGGAAGCGGCAAATGCAGCGGAAGCGGCAAAGAAATTCTTCGACGCTTACCGCGATCGGAAGGTAGACGCCATGACCACTCTTTTTACCGAGAATGCCACGTTCGTCTACGTGCCTTTCGGTGACTCTGGTTCCGGCAATGTCCTCAAAGATGGCGTGCCGGTCTGGCGGACGCTGATCGATGCTTTCCCTGACCTGCGCAACGAGGTTAGCACAATCTGGGAGGACAAGAGCGGTGACGTTGCCTTCGTGGATGTTCACATCGGCGGAAAGCAGACTAAGGACGCGTTTGGAATCACGAACAAAGGCAAGGAGTATTGGTTGCGCCATCTGTTCATTCTGGAAACTAACGAGGAAGGCCGGATCATCAAGATCACGAGCTTTTGGGACAACGCTACTTGGTACACTCAGCTCGGCAAGACCAGCCTAGAGTGATCGCGAGTCGCGCTCTATTGCGCTCGAATGAGCCACATAACGACCCCGGCCGAAACGGCGCGATTCATCCAACCCCAGGAAGCCACGCCGGGTCGCTCGTCCCGAAGTAGCGCGTCAAGTCCAATCACTAGAGGTCTGGATTGAGTGCGGATCACGATTTCGCAAGTGAGACCACGAAGGTCTTGATATGGCGCTGCCTGTGCGTTCCAATCGGCGACACGGAAGGCAGTTAACCGCCCATCGATGCAATTCGATTTGGGTATCAACCGTCAGATTTTCACGACTAGCACTATGTCTTTGCGGGCGGCGCGCCGCGGCCTGTCTTGGAAACAATGGTACCATCCGACGATCTGGGTCTATTTCTGGACCGGCGCAAAAACCGGCGTCTGGCAACGAGCGCCGATTTACCGGACAGCGCCCTGGCGATAAGCTTGCGCCGTTATGAGCGAAATCGACCACCGCACCATCATCGCCAGCCTTTTGGTCCATGATCGTCGCGACCTCACCGCCAAACTGGACAGGCCTGGCATTGTCCGGCTGGCCGTTCACGGCGGGCTGGTTGTCGTGCTGGGTGCGCTGATCGCCGCCCGCATCCCGTTCTGGCCGGTTCTCGTGCTGCCGCAGGGGATCCTGATCGTCTTTTTCTTCACGCTGTTGCACGAGACGATCCACGAAACGGCCTTCAGGACGCCGTGGCTCAATCGCGCCATCGCCGCCGTGACCGGCTTCCTGATCCTGCTGCCGCCGGCATGGTTCCGTTATTTCCATTTCGCGCACCATCGCCACACGCACGATCCGGACAACGACCCCGAACTGATGGCTCCGAAACCGGAGACCATCGGCCAGTATGTGCGCTATCTCTCCGGGATCCCCTATTGGAGCGGCATGGCGCGCGTGATCGTCGTCAACGCCGCCGGCCGCAACCGCGACGGCTTCGTGCCGGAAAAAGGCCGCGACAAGGTGATTTCGCAAGCGCGTTGGTTTCTGATCGCCTATGCGATGCTGCTGGCAGCCTCCCTGGCCGTGCAGTCAGCGCTGCTGTTGTGGGTCTGGATTGTGCCGGTGCTCGTCGGTCAGCCGTTTTTGCGGGCCTATCTGCTGGCCGAGCACGCGCTCTGCCCGCATGTCGCCAACATGCTCGAAAACACCCGCACCACCTTTACCACAAGCCTGGTACGCTTCATGGCGTGGAACATGCCTTACCACTCCGAGCACCATTCTTATCCTGCCGTTCCCTTTCACCGCCTGCCGCGTTTCCACCAAATTGTCGCCGAACATCTGCGCACGACCGAGCGAGGCTATGTCCGCTTCCACAGGAAGCTTGTCGGCAGCTTCGATCGTCGCGCCGGCTGATCAAAACCAGGCCAAGCATCGAATATTTTCGCGTTTCCGTTGCGGCTGCCAATTGCGTCGCTTTTGAATGCGCGCGCGTCGTCCCATAACAAGCAGCCCGACAGCGCTTCCGGCAATGCTCGCACTCACTACAGCGCCGCGCGTCCTATTGGACGCGCAATGGACGCTGTAGCACTTTAAGTCGGCGCATGATCCTTTCCAAAATCGATGCCGATTTTCGGGGTCATGCGCGAGGAGTAGGAAATTCATGGCCGATCTGATCGTCGTCTACTGGCGCGACATCCCCGCCCAGGTCATCGTCAAGAAGGGCCGGCAGAACGCCAAGCGCGAACTGCCGCTGCGCTTTACCGAGGCGATCGACATGTGCGCGATGCGTACCGGCGCCGGCGGCACCGACGACTACCTTGCCGAATGGCGCAAGGCCGACCCCATGCCGGTCAGCGACGATCTTGAAGGCGAGGCGGAAAAAGCCTTTCAGGACATCGACGCGAAATACGACCGCGAGCGGCTGGTCGCTCTGGTCAAGGCGGGCGGAAAAGAAGATGTCTGAAACGACCTCGGCGATTACCCAGGCCACTCTGGTCAAGAAGGCAGCGCCGAAATCCGACTACAAGCCGGCCGACGTATCGCCGCAGCGGCGCGTGCAGCGCTCCTTCGCGGTCAGGCTGTGGTCCGTCCGCCACTCGCGACTGCTCGAATGGTTCTACGCCAGGTTCTCCGACATGTTTTTGCTCCTCCATCCGCTGTGGAAGCGCATCGGTTACGGCCGCGTCGAAGGTCCGATCAAATTCGTCGAAAAACGCGTCAAGGGTTTTATGTTCGACTGCCGAATGTGCGGCCAGTGCGTCCTTTCTTCTACCGGCATGTCGTGCCCGATGAATTGCCCCAAGCAATTGCGCAACGGCCCTTGCGGCGGTGTGCGCGCCAACGGCAATTGCGAGGTCGAGCCTGATATGCCGTGCGTCTGGGTCAAGGCCTGGGAAGGTTCACGCAACATGGTGCATGGCGACAAGATCCTCGACGTGCAGAAGCCGGTCGACCAGTCGCTGCGCGAGACCTCGGCATGGCTGCGGGTGACCGCACAGGCCGCCGCCGCCCGCGAAGCCGCGCGCAATGTTCCAAAACCTGGGGCACCGGCATGATCGGCCGCCAGCCCGACGAGAACCCGGCCGGCATCCATCTGCCGCTCGACCCCCTGCCCGGCCACACCTCGCGCGGCCGGCTGGAGCGCGTCCTGAGGCGCGGCGAATTCGCGGTGACCACCGAGCTCAACCCGCCGGACAGCGCCGATCCGGAAGACGTCTACAACCGCGCCAAAATCTTCGACGGCTGGGTCGACGCCATCAACGCCGTCGACGCCTCGGGCGCCAACTGCCACATGTCGTCGGTCGGCATCTGTGCGCTGCTGACCCGCATGGGTTATGCCCCGATCATGCAGATCGCCTGCCGCGACAGGAACCGCATCGCCATCCAGGGCGACGTGCTGGGCGGGGCGGCGATGGGCGTCGCCAACATGCTGTGCTTGACCGGCGACGGCGTGCAGGCCGGAGACCAGCCAGGCGCCAAGCCGGTATTCGATCTCGACTGCATGTCACTGCTGGAAACCTGCCGCATCATGCGCGACAACGGCAAGTTCCTGTCCGGCCGCAA
This sequence comes from Mesorhizobium sp. WSM4845, assembly GCF_055811455.1. Taxonomy (NCBI): domain Bacteria; kingdom Pseudomonadati; phylum Pseudomonadota; class Alphaproteobacteria; order Hyphomicrobiales; family Phyllobacteriaceae; genus Mesorhizobium; species Mesorhizobium sp. WSM4845. Next base: position 23,388 of record NZ_JBVVQA010000021.1, on the reverse strand, counting down.
GCTGACGACGCCGCCGCAGCTTTTCCTCGGCGCGGCGATCAACCCTTTCGCGCCGCCGATCGATTTCCGCCCCTACCGGCTGGGCAAGAAAATCGCCGCCGGCGCGCAATTCGTGCAGAGCCAGTACTGCTTCGACGTGCCGATGTTCCGCACCTACATGCAGCAGGTCCGCGATCTCGGTTTTACGGAAAAATGCTTCATCCTGTGCGGCGTCGGACCGCTGGCCTCGGCCAAGACCGCCAAATGGATCCGCTCAAACGTGCCGGGCATTCATATCCCCGATTCGATCGTCAAGCGGCTGGAAGGCGCCCAGGACCAGAAGAAGGAAGGCAAGCAGCTCTGCATCGATATCATCAACGAGGTGAAAGAAATTCCCGGCGTCTGCGGCGTCCATGTGATGGCCTATCGCCAGGAGGAATATGTCGCCGAGATCGTCGATGAATCGGGCGTGCTGAAGGGGCGCCAGCCCTGGAAACGCGAAATCCGCCGCGACGATCAGCTCGTCGCCGACCGGCTCGACCACATTTTGCACGACGAGATCACCGAAACGCAGGTCGACATGGTTAAGACCGCGCATTGATGGCGCGGACGCCACCATTCGCTTGATCGAAAACAGAAACGATATAAAGAAGTCTTTATATCACGAGGGAGAGATTGCATGACCCGGACGATCGTCGCCTCGGCGACACGAGAAATCATCATCGGCTTCGACCAGCCCTTCTGCGTGATCGGTGAGCGCATCAATCCAACCGGGCGCAAGAAGCTCGCGGCCGAGATGATCGCAGGCAATTTCGATACCGTCATCAGGGACGCGCTGGAACAGGCCGCCTGCGGTGCGACCATGCTCGACGTCAATGCCGGCGTCACCTCGGTCAACCCGAACGAGACCGAACCCGGCCTGCTGGTGCAGACGCTGGAGATCGTGCAGGGGCTGGTCGACCTGCCGCTGTCGATCGACAGTTCGGTGACCGCGGCGATCGAGGCGGCGCTCAGGGTCGCCAAGGGCCGGCCGCTGGTCAACTCCGTCACCGGCGAGGAAGAAAAGCTCGAAGCCATCCTGCCGCTGGTCAAGAAATACAATGTCCCGGTGGTTGCCATCTCCAACGACGAGACAGGCATTTCGATGGATCCGGATGTGCGCTTCGCCGTCGCCAAGAAGATCGTCGAGCGCTGCGCCGATTTCGGCATTCCGGCGCATGACGTGGTCGTCGATCCGCTGGTCATGCCGATCGGCGCGCTCGGCGACGCCGGCCGCCAGGTCTTTGCCCTGCTGCGCCGGCTGCGTGAAGAGCTCAAGGTAAACACCACTTGCGGCCTGTCAAACATCTCGTTCGGCCTGCCGCACCGCCACGGCATCAATGCTGCCTTCATCCCGATGGTGATCGGCGCCGGCATGACCTCGGCGATCATGAACCCGGTGCGTCCGCAAGAGATGGAAGCGGTGCGCGGCGCCAATGTGCTGAACGGCACCGACGAGAACTGCACCAACTGGATCAGGACCTACAAGGACTACAAGCCGGCCGAAGGCGGCCAGGCGATCGCGGCGCCCACGCAAGTCAATGCGCCGGGCGAAGGTAATGGCAATGGCGGTCGCCGGCGCGGGGGTCGTGAAGCCCGTATGGCCCGAGGATAAGCGCGCAATCGTGAACTCTCCTGCCAACATCACCGATCCACTCGTGCTGTTCATGCCGTCCGGCAAGCGCGGGCGGTTTCCGGTCGGCACGCCGGTGCTCGATGCCGCACGCCAGCTCGGCGTCTATGTCGAGAGCGTGTGCGGTGGACGCGCCACCTGCGGGCGCTGCCAGGTCGAGGTGCAGGAAGGCAATTTCGCCAAGCACAAGATCGTCTCTTCCAACGACCACATCTCGCCCAAGGGCGCCAAGGAGGAACGCTACGAACGCGTGCGCGGCCTTCCCGAACGGCGCCGCCTGTCCTGCTCGGCGCAGATCCTGGGCGATCTCGTCGTGGATGTGCCGCAGGACACGGTCATCAACGCCCAGACCATTCGCAAGGATGCCGACACCAGGGTCATTGCCCGCGATTCGGCAATCCACATGTGCTATGTCGAGATCGAAGAGCCCGACATGCACAATCCATCAGGCGATCTCGATCGCCTGAAGATCGCGCTGATGAAGGACTGGGGGCTCAACAGCCTCGATTTCGATTTCCATCTGCTGCCGCAGGTGCAAGTCATCCTGCGCAAAGGCAACTGGACCGCGACCGCCGCCATCCACAAGGATGCCGACAGCGAGACCGCGCGGGTCATCTCGTTGTGGCCCGGCCTCAAGAACGAGGCCTACGGGCTTGCCTGCGATATCGGCTCGACCACCATCGCCATGCATCTGGTGTCGCTGCTGTCGGGCCGCGTCGCCGCCTCGTCAGGCACGTCGAACCCGCAGATCCGCTTCGGCGAGGATCTGATGAGCCGCGTTTCCTATGTGATGATGAACCCGGACGGCCGCGAAGGCATGACGGTCGCGGTGCGCGAGGCGATCTCGGGTCTCGTCGACAAGGTTTGCGCGGAAGGCAACGTCCAGCGCAACGACATCCTGGATTGCGTCTTCGTCGGCAATCCGATCATGCACCATCTGTTCCTCGGCATCGACCCGACCGAGCTCGGCGGCGCGCCCTTCGCGCTGGCTGTCTCGGGCGCCGTGCACATCAAGGCGTCGGATATCGGCCTGAAGCTCAACCAGGGCGCTAGGCTCTACATGCTGCCTTGCATCGCCGGCCATGTCGGCGCCGACGCGGCTGCGGTGACGCTGTCGGAAGGCCCGCACCGCCAGGACGAGATGATGCTGATCGTCGATGTCGGCACCAATGCCGAGATCGTGCTCGGCAATCGCCAGCGGGTCGTGGCGGCCTCGTCGCCCACCGGTCCGGCCTTCGAGGGCGCGGAAATCTCCGGCGGCCAGCGCGCTGCGCCCGGCGCCATCGAGCGCGTCCGCATCGATCCCGACACGCTGGAGCCGAAATACCGCGTCATCGGCTCGGAACTGTGGTCCGACGAGCCCGCCTTCCTCGACAGCGTCCAGGCAACCGGCGTCACCGGCATCTGCGGCTCCGGCATCATCGAGGTGGTCGCCGAGATGTACCTGGCCGGCATCATCTCCGAGGACGGCGTCGTCGACGGTGGGCTCTGCGCCCGCTCGCCGCGCGTCACCGCCAGTGGCCGCACCTTCTCCTACGTGCTGAAGGAGGGTGAGCCGAGGATCACCATCACCCAGACCGACGTGCGCGCCATCCAGCTCGCCAAGGCAGCACTCTATGCCGGCACCAAGCTGTTGATGGAAAAGCAGCACACCGATCATGTCGACCGCATCCACTTCGCCGGCGCCTTCGGCTCCTTCATCGATCCGAAATACGCCATGGTGCTGGGACTGATCCCCGACTGCGATCTCGACAAGGTCTCGGCCGTCGGCAACGCCGCCGGTGCCGGTGCGCGCATGGCGCTGCTCAATCGCGGCTATCGCCGCGAGATCGAGGAAACGGTGAGCCGGATCGAGAAGATCGAGACGGCGCTGGAGCCGAGATTCCAGGAGCATTTCGTCTATGCCATGGCGCTGCCGAACAAGATCGACCCGTTCCCAAAACTATCGGCGGCGGTGAAGCTGCCGCCGCGCAAGACCGTGAGCGAGGACGGCATTGCCGGCGATGCCGCCCCACGGCGTCGTTCGCGCGAAGGCCACGCCGCCCGGCGCGGCCGGGGCTAGCATCCCGCTGCTAAAAGCTGCACTCACCCTTATTCTCATTTGCATGCATATGTTTCCGGATCAGTCCAAACAGAAACAAGGCGCTGTTTTCGCGAAATCCACCCGATACATACGCGGCGCATTTAACCGGCATCGAACGGCAGGCAGGAAATAACTTTCAGCCGCCGCAGCACTCCAAGGGAGATGAAGATGTCGATGTTCGAAAGCCTCGGCCGCTTTGGTACGGCCATCAAGCATGCGCACAACAGGAACAGGTCGGTCCGGGCCATGAACAGCCTGCCGCCCGAAATTCAGAAGGATATCGGCTGGCCCGTGTCGCCGCGCAACGACCCGCAGGTCACCTTCTCGGCCCTGCTTCTGGGTTCGGCGCGCTGATGACCTTCGCCGACAGATGCAAGCTGCTGGCCAAGCGCCGGAACCGTCATTCGGCTCCGGCAGCAAGCGACCGTCGGCTGCGCGCCGTACTGCTGCCCAGGCGCTGAGCGATGCTGCGCTGGCCTTGATTGCCAGCCAGATCACAGGGCCGTGTTGAGACCGCGCAAATCTTGACATTCTGGGCGAAGGCACGATCTTCGATTGCGAGGGGTTCTCTTAGTCGGCTCAGCCGAAGTCCGTGTGTCCGCATGCCCAGTATCAAAAGCCACGTCGTTTCCTTCGTGCTCAGGTATAGCCGCAAGAAAGCCTTTTCCAGCCCGGAAAACCTGCAGCGCTGGATCGCCTACGCCCGCAAGACGGAGAACCATCAGCCGCCCGCATCGCTGCATCAGCGTTTCGAGATCGCGACGCGCAGCGTGGACGGCTTTCCGGTGTACGAGATCGCGCCGAAGACCGGCGAGCGAAAGCGGATCCTCTACCTGCATGGCGGCGCCTATGTCTTTCAAATCACGTCTTATCACTGGGGACTGATCGCCGATATGGCCGACCGGCTGGGCTTCGGCATCACCGTGCCGATCTACCCCATTGCTCCCGAACACGATTTCCACGCCATGTTCGGCATGGTCGGCGAGGTCTACCGTCAGATGCTCGACGAAACGGAAGCGCAGGACATCGTCTTCATTGGCGATTCCGCCGGCGGCAACATGGCCGTGGTGCTGACCATGATGGCCGCGGAAGCCGACCTGCCATTGCCGTCGCGCCATGTGCTGATTTCGCCCGGGCTCGATCTGTCGCTCGCCAACCCCGAAGTGTTCGAGGCGGAACGCTACGATCCGTGGCTGGGAATTCCTGGCGGGCTGGAGGCAGTCCGGCTCTACAGTGCCGGCATAGATCCCAGCGACTGGCGCATCAGTCCGCTTTACGGTGACCTCTCGGTGTTGCCGAAAACGCTGCTTTTGACCGGTTCGCGCGACATGCTGACCCCCGACAATCTGATCTTCGCGCAAAAGGCCCGTGCCGCCGGTGTCGCGATAGAGGTTGTGCACGAGCAAGGCATGTTCCATGCTTGGCCGCTGATCGACATGCCAGAAGCGCGGCGCGCGCGGGACAGCATCGTGACGTTTTTAGCCAGCGACACCGAAAGCTATCATGCCAAGGCCGGCGAATTGGCACTGCAAAGGACAGGTCGTGAAGTCCCCACTCACAACCTGTCTACGCCGTCGAAGTCCTGAATCAAAACTTTCCGGTTTCTTTGAACACTTCGAAGGTCGCGCGGATGTGATCGGCAACGGCTTTCACTGGCGCGCTGGCGTCCGGCGCCACGACCATGGCCAGATTGTAGGTGCCGATATCGGGCATGCCGTCCTTCGGGCAAAGCTCGACCATGTCGCTGCCGAGGAACGATTTCGGCAGCGGCGCCACCGCGAGGTCGGACATGATTGCGGCGCGCTGGCCGGCGGTGTGCGCACTCATATAGGCGACGCGGTAGTTGCGGCCCTCACGCCCAAGCGCTTCGAGCGCCCCGGCCCGCCAGGCGCAGCCCTCTTCCCACAATGACACCGGCAGCGGTTCGCGCAGATGCGCGCAGCCGCCCTTGGCGCCGGCCCAGACGATCGGTTCGGTGAGCAGCACTTCGGCGCCGAGCGCGCTGGTCTTGTATGAATTGGTGAGAAGCGTGATGTCGAGCGCCCGGTCGTCCATGCGCCGACGCAGATTGACGCTCTGGTCGATGGTCACGTCGACGGCGATCGAAGGATGCGACTGTGCAAAACGCTTCAGCACGTGCGGCAGCACGCGCTCGCCATAGTCGTCGGGCGAGCCGAGCCGCACCACCCCGACAATGTCGGGGATGATGAACTTCGACACCACCTCGCGGTTGATCGACAACAGCCGGCGGGCGTAGCCGAGCAGCATCTCGCCATCCGTGGTCAGCGTCACCGAGCGCGCGTCGCGCGCAAACACCGAGCGGCCGAGAATGTCCTCCAGCTTCTTGATCTGCATGGAGACGGCCGACGGCGTGCGGAAGACGGCACTGGCAGCGGTGGTGAAACTGCCGGTCTCGGCGATCGCCACGAAGGTGCGCAAGACGTCGAGATCGAGCAGCGGCAACGGATGATTGAGTGGGGCGTTCATCGGGATCGACCTTCAATTTTTCTGATGCAAACTATCATTCCATTTCGTTTGATTGAACATCACTTTGGGAGGATAGTCAACTCCATCGAAGGCAGACGGCGATTACACTGATCTGCAATCGATACGAAATGAAGCTGAAACAAACCGGATGTAGCGCTTGGTCCGCCGAGCGACCGGCACCCGACCCAACCCTAAAGGAGAATTGAAATGTCTGTCCTGTCATCCATCGGCCGCATCGCGACCGAATTCAGCGCGGCCCGCGCCCGCTACCAGACCGAACGCGCCATCCGCTCTCTGCCGATCGAACTGCAGAAGGATATCGGCTGGCCTGAAGCCGCCGACACCAAGACCGGCACTCGCCACGGCGTTGGATCCTGGGCTGGCGGAGCAAAATAGATCGTGTGTATCAAAAGCTGAAGGCCTGCCGCACAGACCATGTCCGGCAGGCCTTTTTATTTGTTGATCAAATGTTCTTTTAGAGCCATGTCGCCGTTGCATGACGCATATGAATACGCCGCATAGCAGCGGGATTCCTGCCTAACGCCTTGTACATATTTACAAATCTTGGGCAGACTGCCCAAACTTATCGCATGCCATGTCGCTTTTCATGTCAAGTGCTTCGCTTTTGTGATTTAGTTTCCCTTCACGTAAGCCTATATCAGCGCCAGCCAACGAGCTGCCCCACTCCATCACGCGAAGGCGACCCGTCTGAGCAACCGAATGGAGATGATGATGAAGCTTTTTGCCCGCCTTTTTGCTCGCCGTGAAATGAGCCTGACGACCGCGCTCGAGCGCCAGCGCCTTGCCAACACAATGCCTGGCCAGACCGGCGCCGTCGCCGCCGCACGCCTCGGCTTCGTCGCCTGATCTGCCAAGCTCGCAAGCGGCGCTCGCTGCTGCTGCTTCGAAGTTGATCACAGCGCCGCTTCGGTTTGCCGAGGCGGCATGCTTGGTCATGCCCCGACCACATGCGGCAAATGCTTAATCCGGCAGCATGTCGGGTCCGTCATCGCATAGCGATTGCCCATTTGCGACCCATGTCGCAAATAAAGTCTTTCCGTTGCCGCCTAGCTGATTGACAGGAAAAGTTTTTCCTGATGTCGCTATGCTGATCGCGACATCCTGTTCGCGCCATTGCAGCGTGAGGGTTACCCTGTGAACGTCGTAAATCATCCGATCAGGCGATCGTTTGTATTCTTCCTGGTCCCCGATTTCACCATGATCGCCTTTGCAACGGCGCTCGATCCGTTGCGCTCGGCCAACCGGATGCTCGGCTACGAAGCCTACCGCTGGCGGCTCGCCAGCATCGACGGCAAGCCGGTGCGCGCCTCGAACGGCGTCGAATGCGCCGTCGACACCTCGCTGGAGGACGAACGCAAGAAGATGTCCGGCCCCGAACGGCCGAACATGGCGGTCGTTTGCAGCGGCATCAATGTCGAGCGCTATCAGAACAAATCGGCCTTCGCCTGGCTGCGCGAGGAATACAATCGCGGCGTCGCCATCGGCGGCTTGTGCACTGGCGCTCATATACTGGCCGCCGCCGGCCTGTTGTCCAACAAGCGCTGCGCCATTCATTGGGAGAACCTGCCGGGCTTCTCCGAAGCGTTCCCGAAGGCCAATGTCTTTGCCGACCTCTTCGAGATCGACCAGAACATCTACACCTGCGCCGGCGGCACCGCAGCGCTCGATATGATGCTGAAGCTGATCGGCGACGATTTCGACGACAATCTGGTTAACCGGGTCTGCGAGCAAGTCTTGACTGACCGCGTGCGCAGCCCGACCGATCGCCAGCGCCTGCCGTTGCGCGCACGCCTTGGCGTGCAGAACTCCAAGGTGTTGACCATCATCGAATTGATGGAAGCAAACCTGTCCGAGCCGCTGTCGTTGATCGAGATCGCCGAACATGTCGACCTGTCACGCCGGCAGATCGAGCGCCTGTTCCGCACCGAGATGGGACGATCCCCTGCCCGCTACTATCTGGAGATCCGCCTCGACCGGGCCCGGCACTTGCTGATCCAATCATCGCTGCCGGTGGTCGAAGTGGCGGTCGCTTGCGGCTTCGTCTCCGCCTCGCATTTCTCCAAATGCTACCGCGAGCTCTATGCGCGCTCGCCGCAGCAGGAGCGCGTCGATCGCAAGCAGTTGCTGGTCGCGTAGACAAGACAAGGCAATATTTTGCGCGCGTACCTCTGGCGGATGGCGATTGAAGTCTAGCGGGTGTCGAACATCCAGCTTCGGTCGCGCCACATTTTCTCGCCGACCTGGCAGTCGGTGGCCGGCTTGTCCTGCGCCAGCACCACCGGCGGATGCGCTGCTTCTTCCGCCGCCCTTTGCGGTGAGGCAGGCCCGGCGAGCTCAAGCACCAGCTTGCGGCGAATCGCTTCGGGAAACTGCGTCCACTCGTTGACCGGGATCATGAACGCGCCGGGCCCGCCGATGACGCAGTCTGTGTAATAGCGGTCGAGATAGTTGACGTCGTAGACGCTGGTGAAGCCGCCCCGGGTCATCAGCGGCAGGCCGTTGATGGTGATGCCTTGCCTGACCAGTTCGTCACGGATGATGTCGACGGGAGCACCTTGGTTGTTGGGGCCATCGCCTGAAATGTCGATGACGCGCTTGACGCCTTGAAAGCCGCTTTCGGCGAAGAGATCGCTGCTGAATTGCAAGGCTCCGGAAATCGAGGTGCGCCGCGCGCTGTTGGGCGCCTGGGCGGAGAGTTGGTCGACCACCCGCTTGGCGTCGGCACGATCGGCGATCACCGTCCACGGCACGATGATGTGCTGCCAGGTCGTGCCGGCCCATTCGACATAGGTGACGGCAATCTTGCCGTAGGCGCCGTCGGCGATGGCCTGCAGCACCGTGTCATGCGTCAGTGCAGCGACATAGCCGCGACGCTGGATTTCGAGTTCGGCCGGCGACATCGACAGCGAAACGTCGACCGCCAACACCAGTTCGACATCGACGGGTTCGGCAGCGCGGGAGTCCCGCGCCTGGACGAGCATCAGCACCAGCGCGGCGGCGCCTGAGAGGAGATGTCCTGCGCGGGGAAAAGCAGACATGCCGCAAGGTAAGCGAAAATCGTCACGCCACAAAGCGAAAAGCCCAGCGCCGGGCTAATGCATGTCGTCCAAAAGCATGCCCTCGGGCTTGAACCAAGGGTGCGCAGCGGGTTTGGGCAACGACTTGCATAAAAACGAGAACTTAAGGCGCGGCGCATGACCCCACAAAACGTGACGCGCCTTAAGTCCTTGCATTCACATTTTGCGAGTCCGCCCCTCACCTCTATTGTGGGAGGCTCAGCTTCGTGGCTTGAGGTTCTCCGGGTCGTAGAGCGGCCTGTAGCCGACGGCGGCCACTTCGACCGGGTATGTCTCGCCGAAATATTCGACATCCAGCTTGCGGCCCTCCTGGCAATACGCCCACGGCAGATAGGCGAGCGCAATGTTCCTGCCGATGGTCGGGCCGTAGGCGACCGAAGTCGTGAAGGATCGGCGGCCGAGTTCGTCGACCAGCGTTTCACCCGTTTGCGGGTCCATCACCGGCATCGTGCCGACGGGATAACGGGCAACGCCCCTGGAATCGACATTATCCGTCATGACAAGCGTGCAGAGCATGGCCGGCTGATGCGCGCGGGCGCGATAGTCCAGATGCTTTGCCTTGCCGCTGAAATCGGCCTCCTTGACCTTTGGGCGGGCAAGATCGGCCTCCAGCAGATTGTACTCGGTCAAAAGATCCGCATTCTGCAGGCGCAGGCTCTTCTCCATGCGGCGGCTGTTGGCATAGGTCTCGACGCCAAAAGCCATCACGCCGGTCGAACGCAAAGCATCCCATACGGCCAGGCCGTCTTCGTATCGCATGTGCAGTTCCCAGCCCTGCTCGCCGACATAGGAGATCCGGAAAGCGGTCACGTCCTTGCCGGCGATCCTGACAGGCTTAATCGCCGCAAAGGCGAAATTCTCCGGCGTCAGGCCGTCCGGGTCTTCCACGACCTTGCTCAATGTTGCCCGGGCGTTCGGACCCCAGATACCGACGGTCACGTATTTTTCGGTCACGTCGGTGATGGCGACATCGAACCCTTTGTCTTCTGCCGTCCGCCGCATGTAGTGGAAGTCGCGCGGGCCGGCATCTGCGCCGTCGATGACACGGCAGCGGTCGGCCATGCGGATGACGGTCAGGTCGGCCCGCACCATGCCCTCATCGTCGAGGAAATGGGTGTAGATGCCTTTGCCGATATTGCCGTCGCCGCCGATCCTGGCCGCGCACAGCCACTCCATCAGCGCGACATGATCAGGGCCTTCCACGTCGTACATCGCGAAATGCGACAGGTTGACGATGCCGCAATCCTCGCTCATGGCGAGATGCTCGGCATTGGAGACGCGCCAGAAATGGCGGTTGTCCCACTCGTTTACGCGCACCGGCACCCGGTTGCCGTATTTCTCGAGCAGGTGCTCGTTGGCGGCATAGCCGTGGGCGCGCTCCCAGCCGCCGAGTTCCATGAAATAGCCGCCGAGTTCCTTCTCGCGCTCCCAGAAGGGCGAGCGGCGCACGTCGCGAGCCTTGGAGAAGGGCTCGCGCGGATGGACGGCGGGATTGTAGACCTTCATCGCCGTTTCGGTGCAGCGGTCCCAGATGAACTGTTCTTGCGTCTGGTGCGGATAGAAGCGCGAATAGTCGATGGCGTGGTGGTCGATCGACGTCCGGCCGTCCGTCATCCAGTCGGCGATGAGCTTGCCCATGCCGGGGCCGTCCTTGACCCAGATCGCGACGGCATACCAGAGGCCCCGCACCTTCTGGCTCTCGCCCATGGAGGGGCCGCCGTCTGCCGTCACCTGCAGAAGCCCGTTGAAGGAATGGCTCTCATTGTAGCCCAGTTCGCCCAGGATCGGCGTCAGTTCCATGGCGCGCTCGAGCGGCGCCAGGATCTGTTCCATGTCGAGGTCGCGCTGCGAAGGCGATAGACGGGCCTGGTCCTTCTCCAGAAGGTCGCGCGGATGGCAAAGGCGCGGATTGGTCTCTTCGTAATAGCCCCACTCGATCTGCCCGCCTTCGGCGGTCTTGGGATCGCCGGTATCGCGCATGTAGGCCGAGTTGCCCTGGTCGCGCAGCAGCGGCCAGCCGATCTCCTTGCCGGTGCCGGCGAACTCGGTATAGGGCCCGAAGAAGGTGAGCGGATGGTCGATCGGCATGACCGGCAGGTCCTCACCCACCATTTCCGCGATCAGCCGGCCCCAGATACCGGCGCAAACGATCACGTAGTCGGCTTCGATGGTGCCGCGATCGGTCACCACGCCCTTGATGCGACCGTTCTCCACGACGAGCGACCTGGCCGGCGTGTTGGCGAAGGATTTGAGTTTTCCGGAGGCTTCCGCCTGGTCGACCAGCTTGCCGGCGACCGTTTGCGAGCGCGGGATGACGAGACCGGCATCTGGATCCCACAGGCCGCCCTGCACCATCTCTTCTTCGATCAGCGGGAATTTCTCTTTGATCTCGGCCGGCTCGATCAGCCGGGCACGCGTTCCGAAAGCCTTTGCCGAGGCGATCTTGCGCTTGATCTCCGCCATGCGATCGTCGTCGCCGACGCGGGCAACCTCGAGGCCGCCGATACGGGCGTAGTGACCCATCTTTTCATAAAAATCGATGGAGTAGAGCGTCGTCCAGCAGGACAGGAAATCATGGCTGGTGGTGTAGCAGAAGTCGGAAGCATGCGCTGTCGAGCCGATATCGGTCGGGATCCCTGACTTGTCGATGCCGACGATGTCGTCCCATCCGCGCTCGATCAGGTGATGGGCGACCGATGCGCCGACGATACCGCCCAGCCCGACGATGACGACCTTCGCCTTTTCCGGAAACCCTGCCATTGCCCGCGACTCCAAAGTGGTAAAGCGGGCACCGGCGCCCGTTTGATCGGCGCACAATATGCAGGCGACAGCCGCCATGCTACCGCCTGTTTGCGACACGTTGCAAGTGCGACGCGACCCGCAAAAATCAGGTGCTATCGGGCTCCGGGGCTATCCCTCAGGCGAAGGCCCAGATGTCCTCGGCCTGGAAGCCGACCTGGTAGCCGGCGGTCTTCAACTTGACCACGACCTGGCCGATCTCGGCCGCCGGCAAGGCACCAACCTCGACCTTGATCATGCCGGGACGGTAGCGCTCGAGGTCGAGCTGCTCGAAGACGATCCAGTCGGCGCCTTCGCAATCGACAAGGAAGGCGTCGATATGGGTGATGCCGTTGCGGTCGAGCAGCGTCTGCAATGTCTCCGACGGCATTCGATATCCCTGAGGTGCGGCGCGAATTTATTGAAGTTGGCATCGGCCTGGCCCCAGGCATTCTTGCCCGACATCAGATTGGTGTCGGTCACCGACGAGCAGCCGATGAACTCGATCGGCAACGTGCCAGCCTCGAGTGCGGCGGCATCGAAGGTGTGGACCATGATCGTTCCCTTGGTCTTCGTCACCGCGACCGGCTCGATGATGAAGCGGCCCGTATCGGTATAGTTGGCGCGCAACCGCTTCTGGTTGTGCGGGATCGGCTCGACCAGTATGGCGCGAGCGTGCGGGATGCGGTGCAGCCACGGCGTCACATCGTCGAACAACACGCCATCGCAGGCGCCGATATTGACCATCTGGAACCGCCTTTTTGCCCCACTGAGGCGCGCCTTCAGCGCGGCCTTCGCCAGGAACTTCGTACCGCGCATCGACGGCCCGCGATCGAGGATGCCAGCGGGGAGGCCGAGCGACAGCGCGATGCGCGCCAGGCTGGAAACGGAACTCATGACTTGTCTCCAGGAATGACGTGCAATGGCGCGGCGCCGCGCCCTTTGGTGCTCGCTGATGCCCACAACGCCATGAATGGCCCGGCGAGCAGCAGGAACGGCGGGATCAGATTGAGAAAATAGATGCGGGTGTCGTGGATCGGGAAGACCGTGAATTTGGCCAATACGCCGAGCACCAATGCCGCAAACAGAATGCCGGCGCGGCGGTCGAGCTTGAAGCCGGCACGGCTTGAGGCATACCACCCCGCCAGCGCCATCACCGAGACGCCGACCCAGTTGTTCAGGCTGACGGCACGGATCAGGGAGGCGGCAAAAGCCCGGAGGTAGGCGACAGCCGAGAACGGCGGATCGAAGCCGGCCATATTGTAGTGCTGCTCGATCGAGGAGAACCACAGATGCGGCCACCAGCCGGGATGCTGCGCCCAGTGCGAGATGGCGAAATAGGCGACGAGCGAGGCGGCAAAGCCGGCCAGCGCGCCCCACGCCTTCTGCCGGAAGACCAACAGCAGCACGGCAAAAATAGCAAGGAAAACAATATTGTCGGGCCGAGCCATGAAAGCGAGGAAGAGCAGGATCGCGGTGGCCACTTCACGACCGCGCCTATAGGCAAAGAGCCCGCCGAGGAACAGCGCTGAGCACAGCAGGTCAGGCGTCAACGCCCGCGCCGCGTCGCCGAAATCGGCCATCATCAGCACCGCGCCGAGAACCGGCGCCAGCGCCAGCGCGCCCTCTGAGCGCAGCCAGAGCAGCGCGATCGCGCCGAACAGCAGCACCGAGAACACCTGCAGCAGCCGCATCGCCGCGACCGGCGACATCGCCGAGCTCATCGTCGACAGGATCTCGGTGTAAAGGAACTTGATCCGGTACATGCCGAGCAGCGAATGGAAATCGGCGGCATTCCCGGCCATATGACTGCGGAAGCCGCCGCCATCATCGGTCAGCGCCTTGTAGTCGCTCGCCGATAGGCCGTCCCTGACCGTGCCATAGGCATAATCGTGCAGCGCCTGCACATCGCGATAGGTGCCCTCCTCGGCGATCGCAAGGTAGGGCAGCATGTCCCAATTGGCGTCAGGCATGAACCATGCCGTCGCCGCGGTCAGCAGGATGAAGAGCGCGAAGGCAGCCGCGCCGATCGGTGCGGCAAGACACGCATATGTGCCCTCGCCCCATGCCAGACTGGCCTTGGTCAGCCGGTCGAGCAGGTTTGTCGGAGCCGGAGACTTGCTCAGCATGGTCTCGCTCGGCGCACCTGGCTAACGAACCTGGCTTTTGACGAAATCCTTCACGATCGACACGATACCGCGCGACAACAGGCTGTCGAGCGCCTCGACGAAGCGGTCGACATGTTCGCGCCGGCAGATCAGCGGCGGTTCGAGACGGATGACGTTGCGGTTGTATTCGGTGAAGGCGACGAGCACGTCGTAGTCACGCAGCAGCAAAGCACCAACAAAACCGGACAAGGATCCCTTCAGCTTGTCGTCAAGCACGCTGACCACAGGCCGCAGCACCATCGGCAAGGTCTGCGAAAAGTCGTGGAATTCCAGCCCGACCATAAGGCCTTTGCCGCGGACCTCCTTGATGATCTTCGGGTATTTTTCCCGCAACATCTGCAGGCGTTGCAGCAGATAGTCGCCGGTGACCGCGGCGTTGTCGATCAGCCCCTCGTCGTAAAGCACGTTGAGCGCCTCGATCGAGGTGACGCAGGCCTCGCCCATGCCGCCGAAAGTGGCCATGGCGTGGATCATCGCCGTCTTCGGCGTGCCATAGGCCTTCATGTAGACCTCGCGCCTGGCGATCATCGCGCCGACCGCCGCCTTGCCGCCACCGAGCGACTTTGCCAGCGCCGTGACGTCCGGAACGACGCCGTAGTGCTCGAAGGCATAGAAGCGGCCGGAGCGGCCATAGCCGCACTGCACCTCGTCGGCGACCCACAGAACACCGTATTGGTCGCATAGCGCACGCAGCTTCTGCCAGTATTCGGCAGGCGCCTGGATGATGCCGCCGCCGCCCTGGATGGTTTCGAGCACGATGACGCCGACCTCGGGATGGGAGCGGAAGGAGCGCTCGACCGCTTCGATGTCGGCGAACGGAATGCGCATGACATTGTCGGCCATCTTGAAGTCGGCGCGATAGAGCGAGCCGTCGGTGATCGCCAGCACGCCCTTGGTCTTGCCGTGGAAGGAATTCTCGGCATAGACGATTTTCGGCCGCTTCGGGCCGGCGGCGCGCTCGGCGAGCTTCACCGCCGCCTCCATGGCTTCGGAGCCGGAAGAGCCCAGAAACACCATGTCGAGGTCGCCGGGCGAGCATTTGGCGAGATTGTGCGCCAGCGCCGCCGCATATTGCGACATGAAGGCGATGGCGATCTCCTGCCGCTTCTCCTCCTGGAACTTTTTGCGCGCCTCGAGAAGGCGCGGATGATTGTGGCCGAAGGCCAGCGAGCCGAAGCCGCCGAAGAAATCGAGGATCTTGCGGCCGCTCTGGTCGATGTAGAACATGCCTTCGGCGCGCTCGACCTTGATCTTGTGGAAGCCGAGCAGCTTCATGAAATGCAGCTGGCCGGGGTTGAGATGCGCCTTGAACAGGTCGGTCATGCGCGCGACGTCCATCGCCTTGGCCTGCTCGACGCTGATCAGATCGGGCTTGGCGGTGGTGGCGGGCGAAAGCGCCGGCACGCTGACCGTGGCGCGCGCAGTCGTGTGGTCTGGCTTGGTCATGACGGTCATCTCAAGAGTCTCCTGCTGGCCCTTCACTCGGCGAGCACATGTTTGGCGGCGACGGCATGGCCGTCTTTCTTGGCGCGATATTCGCTGTAGGCGGCGATCAGCATGTCCTCGTCGCGATATTGCGGCACCCAGCCGAGCTGGCGTTCGGCCTTGGACACGTCGAGCACGCAGTCCTCGTCGGCGATCAGATACTGCTCCGGATCCATGATCGGCATGTTCAAGAGGTCGAGCAGGTCGAGCGTTCGCTTGACTGCCCAGCCCGGGGTCGGGATCAGGATCGATTTCGAGCCGGCATGCCTGATCAGGTCGCCGAGCAATTTCCGGACCGGCGGCGGGTTGAGCGAGCCGAGATTATAGGCTTCATCAGGCACGCCGGCCTTCCACGCGGCGCGCGCCGCCTCGGCGCAGTCGAACACCGAGATGAACTGATACGGGTTCTTGCCCGAGCCGATCATCGGCACCGGAAGGTTCCAGTCGATCAGCTTGAACAGTTTTTCGAGGATGCCGAGACGGCCGGGGCCGATGATCAGGCGCGGCCGAAACAGCGAGATCGACATGCCGCGCTTGCGCCATTCGACGGCCAGTTCCTCGGTCTTCTGCTTCGACCAGCCATACTCGCCGAGCGGCGCAACCGGGTGTTCCTCGGTCATCGGTTGCGTGACCGTGTGGCCGTAGATCATGTCGGTCGTGTAATGGACGAGCTTGGGCGCGCCGGCTCTGTCCATCGCCTGCATGATGTGCTCGGTGCCGTGGAAATTCACCGGAAAGAAGAATTCGTGGCGCTTGGCGCGCACCTGGATCGGCGACAGCATTTTCGCCGACAGATTGTAGACCATGTCGTCGGCCTTCAGACCGACCGAAGCCACCGATGCCGGATCGGTGACGTCGCACCCGACATATCGGACCGAGCGATAATGCGGCAGGTCGCTTTTAGCGATATCGGCGACGACCACCTCCTCGCCATCGGCCAGGAGCTTCGGGGCAAGGTGGCGGCCGACGAAACCGTCACCGCCGAAGATCACATGTCTCATCGAACGATCCCACTGTGAATCTTGTCGGACGAAAGGGATGCCGTTTCCTCGTCATGCCCGAGACCAGCCAAATCCCGGCCACTTTGGGCGATCAGCACCGTGCCGACGCAGATGAAAGCGATGCCGGCGATGCGCCAGCCATTGAGGTCTTCGCGGAAGATGAAATAGGCGAAGATCGCAACGGCGACATAGGCGAGACTGAGGAACGGATAGGCGAAGCTGAGCTCTACCTTGGACAGCACATAGAGGTGTGACGCCATCGAGATGACGAAGGTGCACAGGCCGAGGAAAACCCACGGGCTGAAGACAATCTGCAACAGCTTCAGCAACGGATTGCTGCCCTCGAAGGAAATCGAACCAAGTGACATCATGCCCTGCTTCAGCATGAGTTGCGCGGCGGCGTTGGTCATGACCGTGAACAGAATGAAGACGATGTATTTCATGTTTTTTCCACCGGACCTTCCCCGCTCTATTGAAAACTTCCAAACATTTCGTGAAGCACAAAAAGCCTTGAGGAAAGCTTGAGTTATCGACGCATTAACCACAACCTATTCGAATGTTATCTATTCCGCGGCTTCGGCGGTTCCGTGTCGCGCCTCGAGCTTTTTCGCCGTTCGCGCCCAGAAACTCGACATGAAGGCGGGATCACGGATCGCTTCGAGGCGTTGCCATTCCGGAAAAGAGGCTGCGAAAACATCGTCGCCCATGCGGGCGTCCTTGTAGGGATTGACCGCGCCACCGGCCTCAACCGTGATTTGGTCGAGTTCCTTCAGCAGCGCCAGCGTCGCACGGCCACGGTTGGGGAAATCCAGCGTCAACGTGAAACCCGACCGCGGGAACGACAGCAGTGCCGGCGAGCGGACCCCGCCGAAGCGCTTCAGGACGGTGAGGAACGAGCCCTGCCCGGCCCGTTTTGCCGCCGCAAGCAACGCCGGCACCACTCGGCGCGCGACGACTTGCGGCATCACGCTCTGGTGCTGGAAAAGCCCGTTCGGTCCATAGAGCCGGTTCCAGTTGCCGACGCCGTCGAGCGGAAAGAAGAAACCCTGGTAGCCGACCTGGCGCGGCGCCGACCGGCTCTTCTTCCACCGGTAGGCGGCATTGAAGACAGTCAGGAACGGCCGGTTGAGCACGTTGAACGGCGGCTGGAACGGCACCGAAAGATTTCCACTGGCACGCAAGGCCAGATGGGAGCCATGCTCGGCGTGATTGCCGGTGAACAGCAGCCCGCGGCCGCGACTGTGGCCGCCGGCAAGCTGGTCGATCCAGGCGACGACGTATTCGTTGGCCTGATCGGCCGCTTCCGCGAGTTCGAAGAACTCGCCGAGATCACGGAACGGCGTCACCTTCTCGATGATGTCGAGCGATGACACCCGCATCAGCCGGATCGATGCGGACAGTATCAGCCCAGTCAGCCCCATGCCGCCGATCGTCGCCGCGAACTGGCGTTCATTCTCGGTGGCCGAGCAGTAATGGGCCTGTCCGTCCGATCTGAGCAGCGTCAAGGATTCGACGTGGCAGCCGAAGGTGCCGCGCCGGTGATGGTTCTTGCCGTGAACGTCGTTGGCGATGGCGCCGCCGAGCGTGACGAACTGCGTGCCCGGAACGACGGCGGGAAAGAAGCCGTATGGCGCTGCATGGGCGATGATGTCGGACAGAAGCACGCCGGCCTCGGCCTCGATCACGCCGGTCTCGGCATTGAAGGCGCGGATCCTGTTCAGCGGCCGCATATCGATGATCGTGCCGGCCCCATTCTGGCAGGAATCGCCATAGGAGCGGCCGTTGCCGTAGGCGAGCAAAGCGTTTCTTGTCGCCTTGCCGCTCTTCAGCAACGCAACAGCGTCATCCGCCGGGATCACATTGAGTGCCGGTGGCGTGGCAAGACCGAAGCTCTGGAACCGCTCCTGCCCCACGCCTACCAGCCTCCGACGACCAGAAACACAGCGCCGATGAGCACGACGATCTGGCTACGCCAGTCGCGGATGATGAAGACGACCGGATCGTCATGCATCTGGTCGCGGCGAGCGAGAATCCAGACGCGCATGGTCAGGTAAAGCACGATCGGCGCCAGCGGCCAGACCAGCCAAGGATGCGGATAAAGTTCGCGCACCGCAGCGCTGTCCATATAGAGCGCCAGCACCAGCGCCGAGGAAAAGGCCGACGCCATGCCCGCCTGGGCGACGATCTCCTGGTCTTCGGTGCGGTAGCCGCGGCCGGCAATGCGCTCGCCGGCCGGAATGGCAGTCGTGCGCAGCTCGACAAACCGCTTCACCAGCGCCAGCGACAGGAAAAAGAAGATCGAGAAGGCCAGCAGCCAGAAAGAGACGTCGACGCCGGTTGCCGCGGCGCCCGCCAGAACGCGGATCGTGTAGAGACCGGCCAATGTCAGCACGTCGATCAGAAGCATGCGCTTGAACGACAGCGAATAGCCGGTGGTGATGACCATGTAGCCACCGAGCACGCCGAGGAATTCGATCGGCAGCAGAAGCCCTGCAGCAACGCCTGTTGCGAGCAGCACCATCATTGAACCGAGGCCGAACGGGATCGACAGCGCGCCGCTGGCGAATGGCCGGTTGCGCTTGGTCGGGTGTTTGCGGTCGAGCGCGAGATCGAAGAAATCATTGAGGATGTAGATGGCGGAAGCGACTGCGCTGAACGAGACGAATGCCAGCAGGCATTCCCAGATCATGTCGGCGTTGAAGTATTCGTGCGACAGCACCATCGGCACTGCGATCAGCGAGTTTTTCAGCCACTGATGAACGCGCAGCATCTTGACGATGGTTCTGAATGTCGGTTTCGGCGCCGGCATGATTTCAGCACTGTGCACGGCCTGCCAGCGCGCGGCATGACGGTCGGGGGCGACGACGATTGCCGTGCGCGCGGCGTCGAATACCTTAAGGTCGTGCCGACTGTTGCCGGCATAGTCGAAGCCGCCATCGCCATAGGCGGCGACAAGCGAGGCGCGCTTTCTGCCTGACGTCATGTTGTGGGGGCTGTCAGTCGCCAGGACGCGATCGAATATGCCGAGATGTGCGGCGATCGCCTCGGCGAATTTACGCGGCGTCCCGGTCGCCAGCACGATCTTGCGGCCTTCGCCATGTTCGGTGCGAAGGCGCTGAAGCAGCGCCTCGCGGTAGGGCAGCGACGCAGGATCGATGTCGATGCGTTGAGCGATGGCCTGCTTCAACCGCGCCGGCCCGCCGGCGAGCCAGAACGGCACCAAGAAAACATAGAGCGGATTCTTCTTGAGAAGGATGAACAGACCTTCCCACAACAGGTCCGTCGCGATCAGCGTGCCGTCGAGATCGACAGCAAGCGGGATTGCGTTCCTGTCCGACCGCACATCCATTCTTCGTTGCCCTGCCTAATAGCGCATGATCCCGAAAGCCGACCTTTCGGAAAGGATCAGGCGCCGATCCAAAACCCCATGCTTCGGCGTCTTCGGCCCGATATAGCGGGCAACAGCGCAGCGATCGTTAAAGCGTCCGGCCCGGCCTGGCTTGCGTGACGGTATTTTCCCTTTCATCGTCAAGTTTCGATAACCCGAAACGATCAAAGGCCGGGCATTTGCCCGGCCTTCTAAAAACTAGTCAACGTTTTTTGACGCGGTTACTTGATGCGGGCGACGCCGCCAGAGATTTCGATTGTTTCCGAACCGGTCAGCGCTTCGAGGTCGCCATTCGGCATGGTAACGAAACAGCCGGTCGGGCAGAATTCAGCGGTTTCGCCGGCGGCCAGCGCCAGCTCCGTCTTGCCACCGCCTTCGGTCACGACGAGTGTGCGGGTCTCGGCGTCCTTGTTGGTGGCGCTGGCGGCAAAGGCTGAACCGCCCACGGCAAGAAAAGCGATGGCGGCGACGAGCGACTTCCACATTTGCAGTATCGGTGTTGCCACCGCCTCTGTTGCATTTCGCAAGGCATTCCCGCCCTTTGCATGTGAGCTTATATGAGATGCAAGCTGAACGGCAACTGAATGCCGCATTCATGCCGCAATTGCTTTGGCTGCGTCGGAAGCGCAGGTATCAGCCGTTCGCAGGCCGGCTGAATATCAATAAACCCTAATCGGGATCCGGCTTGCGGGTCTTGCGCCCGGATCTGGCCAGGCGTTTCGTCTCGGCCACGGCTTCCGCCTTTGCTTGCTCCTGTTCGGCAAAATCGACTTCGATCTTGTCGTCATCGATCGGCCACGCCTCATGCTTCTTGGTCTCGACGACGGCGCGCGGCGCCGACGGAATTTCGATATGCTGATCGGCGAACTCGTCGAGGACGGCAAACCGAATGTCGTTCTGCACGATGTTGCCGTTCATCACGTCGGCCAGGAACACACGGATTTCGAATTCGAGAGCGGCCGCCCCGAAATTGGTGAACAGCACGAAGGGTTCCGGATTTTTCAGCACCAGCGGATGGCCGCGCGCAATCTCCAACAGCACAGCATGGGCCTGCTTGACGTCGCTGCCGTAGGCGACGCCGACCTTGATGTCGATGCGACCGAGCTTGTTGCGGTGCGTCCAGTTGCCGACCGCATTGTTGATCAGGTTTGAATTGGGCAGGATCACCGACTGCCGCTGGAACGTCTCGATCTCGGTAGCGCGCACGCTGATCTTCTTGACCGTGCCGCTGATCTCACCGGCGACGATCCAGTCGCCGACCTTGAACGGCCGCTCGGCCAAGAGGATCAGGCCGGAGACGAAGTTGGAGACGACATTCTGCAGGCCAAAGCCGATACCGAGCGACAGGGCGCCGGCGACAAGCGCCAGGTTGGAGAGATCGATGCCCGCCGCCGAGACGCCGACGAGGGCTGCGAGCGCGACGCCGGCATAGCCGACCGCCAGCCGGATCGAGTTGCGCACGCCGGTATCGACCTTGCCGCGCGCCATCACCGAGCCGTCGAGCCAGCCCTGGAACCAGCGCGTCAGGAAATAGCCGATGATGAAGACGACGATGCCGGTGAGGATGCCGGTCACCGAGATCGTCACGGAGCCGACGGTGAGGCCCGTCGCCAGCTTGTAGGCCCAGGCCTCGATGTCGCCGGGCTGGAAGCCCCACATCAACAGGATCAGCGGCAGGAACACCAGCACGATCATCAGGTTGATGGCGACGCTGACGACCAGGCCGAGTTGGTCGAGCGCGGACTCCTCATAACTGGAATTGGTCGATAGCCAGCGCCCGATCGACGTGTTGGCAAAGCCACCTTCCTCGCTGATCGCCCGCGCTGACAGGAAGCCGATATAGGCGGTCACCAGAATGGTACCGGTGACCACGACCTGCAGCGAGACGAAGATGGCAAGGCCGATATAGCCGAGCAGCGCCGTGGCAATGGTGAAAAGGCCTAGCGCGACAGCGGTGTAGCGCAGCCACGCCGGCCAGGGGCGCCAGCTTCCGTCGGTGGCCTTGAACGGCTTCAGCAGCGCCATCAGGATCAGGATGATGCCGACGATGACGGTGGCGACAAAACTTCTGGCGATGGTCAGAGACAGCGGCGAGCCCATCGTGTCGTTGACCACCGACAGGAAATAGTTGACGCCGATCACCACCGCCATGGCGGTCGTCAGCCGCACCAGCCAGCGTGCCGGGCCTGATTCAACGGGGATGAGCCGCCAGTTCGGCAGCCGCGGCTCCAGCGTCGCATTGGCCAGTCGGTTGACGCAGAACACCACCGCGATGACCCCGACCAGCGCCTTCATGAAAACGCCAATGTCGCCGCGCAACACATTGTAATAGTTGAAAAAGAACACGGTCGAGACCAGGAAGACGCCGACCGCCAGCGTCGGCAGCAATGTCGACCAGAACGCCACCGACAACCGGCTGAGATAGGACGGATCTTCGACCGACGGGTCCGCTTCGAAGATACCCCCGAACAAACGCCGCCCACCGACAAAAAGCACCGCCGCCAGGGAAAGCGCCGTCAAGGTCGCGGCCAGCACGGCCTGGAACTTGAACTTGAAGACAAAGGCCAGCCACGACGACACTGCCTTGTTGAAGCCGGTAAATTCACCATTGGCATCGGAAATGACTTCAGGGCTCAACGCGTCGGACAGCACGTAGCGCTTGGTGAGCAGATTGCGAAATAGCTCGCTGCGCATATTGGCGATCTTGGCGATGAGGCCGCTGATTCGGATCGACAGGTTTTGCGCCGCGGCGATGACAGCATTGATCTCGGCCTTTTCGGACGCCAGCGCCTGGCGTTCGCTGGTCACGATGTCGGGTTCGGGTGGCTGGCCCGCGGCCGGCGGCGCCGCGAGCTGATCGAGCCTTGCGTTGATCTCCGAAAGGCGCGGGCGGAAGACAAGCGCGCTGTCCAGCGCACCTCGCGACATTTCCTCGAGCTGCAGGCGGATGTCGACAAGGCTGGCGTCGTCGTCACCGTCCTCCTGGATTTTCTTTTCGAGATTGTCGGTCCTCGTCGTCAGGTCCTGCAGGATTTTCTGCTGGTCGGCGACCACTCCAGAGGCAGCCTGCTCAAGCCCCTGCGCCGCCGCATCAAGCGACAGCGGCGCCGAGGCGACGATCGCCAGGACCAGAACGAAGCGGAGCAGTCGGAAAAGCATGATCGTTGGCGACTCACAGGCGGTAAGGCGTTCTAAAGCTCGCCCTTGATAAAGACGCTGATACCGGGGAGCAAGCCGTCCCGCCCTGCC
>NZ_JBVVQA010000020.1:0-131227 GCF_055811455.1 Mesorhizobium sp. WSM4845 | reverse complement strand
GCGATGCCGAAGACGATGCCGTCCTTGTTTTCCTTGACCATGCCGCCCCAGTCGGCGCTAGGCGGCTGCACGCCGAGCCCGAGGAAGGACAGCGTCGACAGGAACAGCACCGCATAGATGAAGCGCAGGCCGAGTTCCGAAACCAGCGGCGACAACGCGTTGGGCAGGATCTCGCGGAAGATGATCCACGCGCTGCCTTCGCCGCGCAGCTTGGCCGCCTCGACGAAATCCATGACGTTGATGTCGACGGCGACCGCCCGCGAGAGGCGGTAGACGCGGGTCGAGTCGAGGATGCCCATGACCAGGATCAGCGTCACCAGATTGGTTGGCAGCACGGAGAGCACGACGAGGCCCATGATCAGCGTCGGGATAGACATCAGGAGATCGACGAGGCGCGACAGCAGCGTGTCGAACCAGCCGCCGAAAACCGCCGCCGAGAAGCCAAGGATCGCGCCAAGCGAGAAGGACAGCGCCGTGGCCAGCACCGCGATGAGCAGCGTGACGCGGGCGCCGTAGATCATGCGCGAAAGGAGGTCGCGGCCGAGATTGTCGGTGCCCAGCCAATGTGTCGCCGACATCGGTCCCCAGACGTCGCCGACAATCTCGCCATTGCCATAAGGAGCGATCCAGGGCGCGAAGATCGCCCCCAGCACGAACAGCGCCGTCAGCACCAGGCCGATCAGCGCAGGGATGGGGATGCGTTTTATGTCGAGCATGCCCGCTCCCCTATTTCGGATGTCTGAGACGCGGATTGGCGACG
Organism: Mesorhizobium sp. WSM4845; assembly: GCF_055811455.1. Classification (NCBI taxonomy): domain Bacteria; kingdom Pseudomonadati; phylum Pseudomonadota; class Alphaproteobacteria; order Hyphomicrobiales; family Phyllobacteriaceae; genus Mesorhizobium; species Mesorhizobium sp. WSM4845. The sequence continues at coordinate 130,467 of NZ_JBVVQA010000020.1, read as the reverse complement.
ATCGCCGCTATGTCCGCAATGATGTTCAAGCTGATGTACACGGCGGCGAAGATCAGGCCGACCGCCTGCACCACCGGCACGTCGCGCTTGGTGACGTGGTCGACGAGATATTGGCCCATGCCCGGGTAGACGAAGATCACTTCGACCACGACGACGCCGACGATGAGATAGGCGAGGTTGAGCATGACGACGTTGATGATCGGCGCAATCGCATTGGGAAAGGCATGCCTGCGGATGACGGCGAATGCCGAAAGCCCCTTGAGCTCGGCGGTTTCCACATAGGCCGACTGCATGACATTGAGGATTGCGGCGCGCGTCATGCGCATCATGTGGGCGAGCACCACCAGCGTCAGCGCCGCCGCCGGCAGCATGATCGCCTGCATGCGCTCGCCGAAAGGCATTCCGTCATAGACCGTCGAGATGCCGGGGAAGATCTGGTATTTCACGGCAAAGAAATAGACCAGCACGTAGCCGATGAAGAATTCGGGAAACGAGGTCGAGGCAAGCGCCAGTCCGGAGATCAGCTTGTCGACCCAGCCATTGCGGTAACGCACCGCAATCAGGCCGAGAATGATCGCCAGCGGCACGGCAACGACCGCCGCCCAGAAGGCGAGGAACAGCGTGTTCCACAACCGCCCCTTGATCGACGTCGCAATATCCTGCCCGCTCGACATGGCGGTGCCGAGATCGCCGGTCACGACGCCGCCGAGCCAGCGGAAATAGCGGATAAAGGCCGGATCGTTGAGGCCGAGCTGCTCGCGCAGATTGGCGAGCGATTCCGGTGTCGCCGACTGTCCGAGGATGGCTTGCGCGACATCGCCGGGCAGGATTTGGGTGCCGGCGAAGATCAGGACCGATACGGCCAACAGCAGCAGGATGCCCAGCGCAATGCGCTGGGCCACCAGTTTCACGATGGGTGACATTGGGCTCGCCCGGATCAGGCCGTCAGCCAGCATTTGGCAAACGCGTAGCCGCCGTCCATCAGCTCGCCCCTTCCGCCGCCATAGCCGCCGACCTTGTCAGAGATGGCATCGATGAATTGGTTGAACATCGGCAAGATCGTCCCGCCCTCGTCGCGAACAATGACGGCCATCTCGCGATAGAGGTTCTTGCGCTTATTCTCATCGAGTTCGGCGCGGGCCTCGGTGAGAAGCTTGTCGAATTTCTCGTTGGAGAAACGAGTTTCATTCCAGGGCGCAGTCGACAGGTAGGCGGTCGAGTACATCTGGCTCTGTATCGCTCGACCAGACCAGAAGGAGGTGCAGAACGGCTTCTTGTTCCAGACCTCCGCCGAGTAGCCGTCGTCCGGCTCGCGCTTGACCTCGAGGGTGATGCCCGCCTTTGCACAGCTTTGTTGGTAGAGCTGTGCTGCATCGACCGCTCCAGGGAAGCTGGAATAGGCGGTCCGAAGAAGAATGGGGCCGCTGTGACTAGATTTCCTATAATAATGCTTGGCTTGGTCAGGATCGAAGGTGCGCTGTTCGATGCCCTCAGGGAACAGCGGATAGGAGGCATTGATGGGAAAGTCATTGCCGACCGTGCCGTATCCGTGCAGGATTTTGTCGACCATCTCCTGCCGGTCCATGGCGAGCTTCAGCGCCATCCTGAGATCCCTGTTGTCGAAGGGCGCGGTGTCGCAGCGCATGATGAAAACATAGTGCCCAGGACCTGACACGGCCTCGACCTTCAGGTTGGGCACGCGCTTGACGAAATCGACGACCTTGGGCTCGACCTTATTGATCATGTGCACGTGGCCGCTCTGCAGCGCGGAGATGCGGGAGGTAGCGTCGTTGATGACGATGATTTCGACTTGGTCGGCGAAGCCCATTTTGTCGGCCTGCCAGAAATTGGCGAAGCGCTCACCGCCGTGGCGGATGCCAGGCTCGTTGACTGTCACCTTGTAGGGACCTGCGCTGATGCCTTCGGCCGGATTGTCCCTGCCGCCGTGGGGCTGGACGACGAGATGGTAGTCCGTCATCAAGAAAGGCAGCTCGGCGTCCGGCTCCTTGAGGGTGATGACGACGTCCCGCCCGTCGGCCTTGAGGCTCTTGATGTTGCGCATAATGCCCAATGCGGCGGATTTCGATTTCTCGTTGGAATGACGTTCCAGTGTCGCCACTACGTCTTCCGCCGTCACGGTCTTCCCGTTGTGGAACTCCACGTCTTGACGGATCTTGAAGGTCCAGATTTTGACGTCGTCGGACGAGCCGACTTCCTCGGCGAGACGATTCTCCAATCCGCCGTCAGGCGTCAGAGCCACCAAATACTCGCCCCAACACTTGCCGAAGATGCCCGGCAGCGTCACGAAGGTGGCCGGATCGAGACTTTGAGTCGACCCACCGCCATCGAGGCCGCCTTTGATAATGCCACCGCGGAGAGGCCCCTGGGCGCGCGCGGCTCTGGCAAGGAGCGAATTGGCGAACGTTGCTGAGACGCCGAGCGCCGTCGCACGGCCGAGAAATTCGCGTCGGTTCAACCGGCCCGCAGCGACGCCGCGGCTGAGATAGTCGAGTTCCTGTGACATTGGGATGCTCCTTTTTGCATGTGTTGCCCCTGGGGGCCGACAGCCTCTTTTGGTTACTCTACCAACGTCAACTGAGCGTTTAGCGCGAATTACCTTATATTATCGCAGGAAAGCGTCGTTTTCTCGATGCCTACGCAGTTCAGAGCGGCCTGTGGCGATGACTGGTGACAGGCCACGCCGATGGGTGAGACCACCTACGCCCTCGCGGATTATTTGCAAAGTCGGTGCCGGGTCTGTATGGCGCCCCTCGCCGCAAAATGCCGACCATCGTACGCCTGGCCGCGAAAGGCCAAAGATCGGGTCTATTAAACCACACGAGAATTTCTCGTCCGCGCCTGACGTTGCAGCGGAAGGCTCTGCGGCTGCTCTTGCGCGTGCAATCGAAGAGCTTGGAAATCGTCATTACCCACACCAGCTGGAACCGGTGTCATGACCCCGAAAAGCCAGCATTGCTCACGAGGTGGGCCCCCCCGGCCGGTGCAGGAATGCGGAATGCTGATGATGTGCCGACATCAATCATCGTTGCACCCAGTATGACCTAACCGGCCTTCACCACTTGCGGCCGACCAACGGCAACGACCAGAAGCTCGGAACTGCGACAAACCTGTGCAAGGTTCCTGTTGCGCGAGTGGGCCGTTGTACAGTCGGAGTCACGCCTAGGTAGCAGCACCCACATTGGCTTTCCGGAGGGATTGGCGCGACGACGAAAAGCGTTCAAGCCGGAAGGTCCTCTCCGCGGATGCAACGTACGCACAGTCTCCACTGTCACATAGAAATTGACACGTAAATCCTCTTGTATTCATTCTGATTAATCGCGGGCCACCGAGGCCTCAGGGCAACGAGTTCAGGTTAACGACGGCGTGTAATTTGTGGTCTGTCGCAGGTAGCCATGAGCGAAGTTGCTACGCCGCGCCGCAAGAGCCTTTTGGAGCATTTTTCGGCGATTAAGGACAATCGCCAGTCCTGCAAGGTGATGTAATCCGCTGAGCGAGGTGCTGCTTTTGGTTTGTCTGTGGCACGATGGCGGCCTGCGACGACTATGACGACATCGTTCTGTGGGGGAACAGGCATCTCGACTTCCTGCGGCGTCTGCAGCCCTACCATTTCGGCATTCCCTGCGCGGATTGGCTGCGGGTGGTGATGAACCGGATCGGACCGGACCTGTTCGCTTCCTGCTTTCTTGCCTTCGTTGCCGAGCGTCTGCCCGAAGCAGTCGGCCAGATCGCCATCGATGGCAAGACCTCACGCCGCAGCCACGATCGCGGGCGTGGACAGGCGGCGCTGCACCTGGTCTCGGCCTATGCGACAACCCACAGCCTGGTGCTGGGGCAACGGGCGGTGGCCGACAAAATCCAACAAGATCACCGCCATTCCCTTTCTGCTGCAGGAACTGGCCGCGTCCGGAGCGCTGGCCGGTAGTCTCGTTTCCATCGACGTCATGGGCTGCCAGTCCGACATCGCGGAGACGATCGTCGATCTCGGCGGCGACTATCTGTTGGCCACCAAGGACAATCAGAAGACCGCCCATGCCGAGATCCAGCTCTATTTCGATGCCGATCCGGCCAATGAGATCGATGCGCTCACCGAGGTCGAGAAGGGCCATGGCCGCATCGAGACGCGCCGTCACCTCGTCTCGCAGCGTGTCGACTGGATGAGTGGCAGAAGGCGCTATCCCGATGAGCCGCGCTTCAAGGGCCTCAGCACCATCGCCATGGTCGAGACCCGCATCGAGACCGGCGCCGAGGTCAAGGGTCGAGCGGCGATGCTACATTTCCTCTCGCATCCTCACCGCAAAAACCTTCGCCGAGGCAGCCCGAGCCCATTGGGGGATCGAGAACGGCCTGCATTGGGTTCTCGATCCAGTTCAAGGAGGGCCAGGCCCGCCTGCGCCGCGGCCACGGCGCCACAAACATGGCCATGGTCCGCCACCTCGCCCTCAACCTCATCCGAGCCATGCCCGGAAAACAATCCATCAAGGGAAAGCGAAAACTCGCAACCTGGGATATCGACTACCTGATGGCAGCTCTCCAACTCCGTTAACCTGGACTCGTTGCCCTGCCGAGGCCTGAATACGACTTGAATCAGAGATCGCTTAAATTGTAAACTGCACGATTATTCTTGTAGAGAACCATGCGCGCTGCCTCTATGGCCTCGTCGAAGGCGAGACTACCCCCGACGACATAATCGGTCAAAGCCTTCGCAAGGTATCGCTTACCCCATCGTCCGGCGAGCCAGAACAGCTCGGGCACGTGGTAGTTGTCGCTGGCAAACAGGATCTTTGAGAGCGGAACCGCCTCCATTACCTGCTTATACCTCTCGTAGAGGCTCTGGTGGACGAACGGGGTCATGATCGACAGCTCGAAATAGCAGTTCGGATACAGGTGGCTCAGCCAGGCCGCCTTGCCGACCGAAGGATAGCCGGCGTGCAGCGGGATGATCTTCGGCATCCGCATCATGTTGTCCTTGTCAAACCGAATCACTTCTTCCAGGTAGAAGGGGTCCTGGTTGCGCAGGATCACCTCGGGCGCTTCGCCATCACCGGTGTGGATTTGCATCGGCATGTCTCGCTTAAGACATTCCTCCAGGGTCAGCGTGAACGTGTACCGCCGCAGGTCCTTCGATATATTCAACGCCGCCTGCCGTTCCATGAATGGCAGTACCGCGTAGGATTTCCGCATCGCATCCCACGACTTAGCCGCAAGAGCTCGGTCGTAGAGCGGTTCGATCAGGCCGATAAACGGCAACAGGTAAGACTTCATACCTACGGATTTCTTGCCGAAATTTCCGGTGCCATCCATGATTTCGAGAAGACGTTTAGAGTAGAGGAGCTCGAATTCGTCGAAGGAAATGTCCATGCCAAAGAATTCACGCTGGATTTCCTCAATGCGGGCAATCCTGTGGGTCCGGCAGGGCAGGATTGCCTGCTCGAATTTGTCGATGGCCGGCCGGCCGCAGCTTTCGTGATAGCCTGTATCGAGCATGATGTTTTCCAGGTTCACGTCCCGGAAGAGTGAATTGATGTAGAACCAATAATCCCGGCCTCGGTCATTCCGTGCTTCGATGACGGCTTCGAATGTCGGCTCGCAATTCAAGAACTGTGCAAGCTCCTTTGTCAGGAACTTGATGAAGATGCTTTGGGACAGGTGGTACGTCATCTCGTCGACCTTGGCCTTGATACCGTAAGTCTTGTCGAGATCGTGCCGGGCAGCCTCGTCACCGGTAAGCCAGCGGTTATATATCCCCACGGGGAAGTATTTAGGAAACGGGTATCCGGCCAGCGAAACGCGTTCGAGATAGCGCTGGGGAGTCGTAATCGCATCGCGGTCAGTAACAAGGTGACAATGCGTGTCATCAAGCGGAAGCGCGTTGACCACCTCGAACATTTTGGAAAATTCTGGATCCTGCCGTTCGAGAAATAGGGGCAGGTGATTCAATTGGCGAGAACTCGACGGCGTTGTGGTCGCGGTCCCAGCAGCCAGATTTGTTCCGCACGCGGTGATTTGAGTTGCCCTAGTCATTGCTCGGCATCCCGGTCACAAACCCACCCATAGTCAGCTCGACGTATTCGATCATCTTTTTTACGTTCGTGGGGTTATAGTCGCCACGACCGACATGATCCCCAAGTTTCTCAATGCGCATCAGCGTTCTGTTGCCGTTGCGCAACATGTTGCGGAAGACTGGGATCGCCGCTCCGCTTTCGATGTATGTCTTCGTCGCATTCCCGAGGCGCCCTTTGGCGAGACAGAAGTTCATCACCCAGCTCAGGATGAGGTGAGGCGCCGTATACCATCCCCAGGTCAGGCTTCCCAGAGAGTAGGCAATGACGGCGACGCGGTTCGGATCCCGCTTAGTACGATAATACTCGACGGGCTGGATTACATGGGGATGATGGCCGAGGATCAAGTCCACCCCTCCTCAACCAAAGAATGAGCTGCTTCGACCTGTCGGAGCCGTGGAAAAGATTCGAACTCCACACCCCAGTGGATTGAAGCGATGATGAAGTCGCATTCTTTTTGCTTGCAGTCCCTGATTTGTGCACGCAGGAGCGAGAGGTCCGTCGGGACATATCTGGACATCAGCTTGGATGTATGGACCCGAAACTGCTCACCTGCGGGAAATGGTTTGCCGTTCAGGCCAAATGTGACCGACACAAGCCCCAGGCGGATTCCTTTGCAGGTGTAGATCTTGGCTCTTCCATATGCTTCAGCCGTCCGGGGCGCCCCGATATCCAGGATGCCGTCTCGCTCAAACAGATTCTGAGTGGCCGAGAGCGCCTCGCCACCGAGGTCGAGCGAGTGATTGTTTGCGGCATTGAGGATGTCGAAACGCCGACCTTTATGCTCTGTCAACGTTTTGTATTGCGCCTCGCTACAGCACATAATGAATGACTTTCCGTCGACCGCGTACTCCTTCGCCGCCTGCTCGTCCACGACCACCGACTCGTAATTGCTGAACACGACATCCTTGTTGAAGAGAATATCCTCGATGCCTTCGAACAGGATGTCCTTTGACTGACCTAGGCCATTCGCCTGGATAAGATCTCCCCCGGTCCCCATAGTAAGGGACTGCTCTGCCTGGAACCCCTTTGGCAGACCGACCATCGATGCATTGTCCTTGAAGATGGCCTCGGAGACCTGCTGCTTCGTTCTTGTTATGGGATTTCCGCTTGCGTGGTACCAATAGGCAATATCGTTGGCGGTGAACTCGGGGCCGTCGACCCCGACGTCATCGAGGGGGAAGTCCCACCACCCAAAGATCCAAGCTTTGCGGAGCGCTTCCCTCGTTTCAGGCGTGACAGGGAAAGCTGCGAGCGGATTGGCCGGAAGGGGATAAGACATGTCAATACGTCCTATTTTTTGTTGGTAAATTCTGGAGCTTTGGATCAGAGGGCGCCGGCATTCCCCAAGCCTTCACAGCTTACACTGTCCTCTTGTCCGTCATCGGGTTGAGCTTCGCGCTCTCGACATCATAATCGACCCACTGCCGACGCCTATTGGCAGCGCGTTATTGTTGAAGTCGTATTGAGAAAGCTGGAGGCAAGCGGTTATGCCGCTGCCCATAAAGATGAAGCCGCCAGAATGGGCGTTCAGCACACAAAGAGAAATCTCCGCAGCCTTATTAGGTGCCTTGTCACGTCGCAACATATCCAGCCTCCCAATTGGCCCTCTAGAAGCCGACAGTAACAAACAAGGCCGGCGGTATCATGCTGCTTTTGCCGGATTTGGGCCGTAATCCGGCGTTCAACCGGGAAGCTCGGCAGTCTTGCAGCACCAGAATAGAGTTGTGCTTTCAGATGTTGAATAGTTGCCAGTGATAGCCGGCCGTTGGAACTGCCTCAACTCGACCGGATACCTGGGCATCACCGTGGCGATCGCGCGAACGGCTTTCAGGGTGGGTTCTTCTTCCGACTGCGGCAGTTCGCATTGCGCGTCAGTCCACCTCTTGCCTGGGCCCGCAGTGGTCCTGCTGGATCTCCTGGTCTAGTTGAGCTCGCACCATCAGAGCGTGGTTAGATCAACGCGCTCGAAGGCAAAGATGTGCACGAACAAGTTAGCCGGTGCGGTTGTTCAGCCCCCTTTTACTGGCAATGGATGACGAATTGTCCGATCCGCGCCGTCGAGACGTGCTGAAAAGGCCGCCTCGACTAGCCGCCGGGCGCAATCGCGCCAGAGCCAATTGTCACGATGGCCAGAGGATTTCAACACCACGCCGATTTTCCTTTGCAGGAATATAACTTCTTACATCATCCCACAAACTTTGTACGATTGTGATAAGAAGAGATATTCGCATAATGGTGGGTTATCTCCTCATCAATCTTTATGTCCTTTATCGCAACGATGGCGGCCCACGCCCCCGACTCTTCGTTGGCCCAAACTATTTTCGTGTTTGGGGCATCAGAGTGATTTACGATTGATATGAAGCCGAAAACAACATAACCTGCTATTAGCTCCTTCCCGAGTTGTTGGTCGTTTCGCACGAAGTAGTACTCAAACAGTCCGGTTTCGTCTAATAATTTCGCAGCCGAGTCGTCAAATCCCCAGGTTGGCGCTCTCTCAATTACTTCTCCTGCTTTGAAAGGAATATTAGCAAACACTCCGCGACCTTTTAGGGGAATGTTTTTTACGTACACAGCGTTGTTGCAGTCAAAAATTTTTTCGCCCATCGTGCGTCCTTTCCTAGTACTGAGCATAGGGTGTTTCCTACACGTGTTCACCACCGACAGGTCCGCCCTCTACATCGACGGCTAGCCCCTCTTGCGATATGCTCGCTGTTCTTCGCAGCTAGCCGCTCTTGGCGGACTGCCGTCACGTTTTCGCACCCGCCATGCGTCTCGCATGGCGCCGTAGTCGACCGGCAGCCGTTGAAATACGCTCAAATGGTGGGCGCATCCTCTAAGGGACGAAAAAGGCTCAAGCCTTGCATTTGAGACTTCGGCTCGACACGTGCGCTCCGCCAACATAGCTCGTCCTCAAGCTCATCATACCTACCAACACGCATAGTCGCGTCAGAAAGATTATGAGCAAGATGAACGGTAGTAGCCCCGCGGACGCCGCCAGGATTGCCGGAACGGATCGCCGAACCTTGTCGACTAGGTGGGCGCCCCGACAAAAGCCGGACGGGAGGAACTTGACCACGCCGTACTGGTAACCGGCAGCGGCACCCCATCCGGCTGGCAAAAATGCGTGGCCACCTGAGCTGAAGATCCGTTGGCGCGGGGGTGTCTGCTCACCCGCTCATGAGCCTGCCGATTAAGCCGGGCCCGCGGCTAGCGTCCACAGTATGGGCCGGGGTCACCCCGCATCCATCCTACCAAAGGTGCTCCGGCGCTTCATGAGCAGCAGCGCCGCGACTTCATCGAGCCAGCGCCCCACGCCCGAGGTCGGCAGCAAACTACCAGGATTAGTAGGTTTCGTTCACTACGTTCATACTTAGATTAGAGGCTGTTCTGGGAATGCAACTCGGCGAGTATAACGACCCCACAAGATATAAGCGGCACAATCGGGCTGCGTCCAGTTCGCGCAACTGGAGGAAGCGTGCTGAGTCCCTGAATTGAAATAGACGAAGGATTTGAACATGGGTAGAGCTAGCGGTGCGTCACGTGGCATGAAGGCCTTCGAACACCTAGAATCAAACGTACGGATATACTCACGTTGCTTTCCAAATATTTTCAGCCGTGCGCGCGGCTCTATTATGTTAACAGAAGGCGGTCGAAATGTCATTGACTTCTTTTCTGGTGCCGGAGCACTGAATTATGGTCATAACAATCATCGTATCAAAGCGGCCCTTATCGAATACCTAGGGAGCGATGCCGTAATTCACGGGATTGACATGGCCACTCCTGCAAAACTTGAGTTCATGGAGACATTTAATTCTGCCATACTTGACAAACGAGGGATGAAATATCGGTTTCAGTTCACCGGGCCAACAGGTGCTAATGCTGTTGAAGCAGCTTTAAAATTGTCGCGGAAAGTCACAGGACGCCACAATGTGCTGTCTTTCACTAATGGATACCATGGCCTGAGTTTAGGGGCACTTGCTGCGACCGGGAATGGTTTTTATCGTCAGGGCAGCGGAGTTCCGCTATCCGGCGTCACATTCATGCCATATGACGGGTATCTCGGCCCAGCTTGCGACACTGCTGACTACCTGCGAAAGGTATTTCTAGACAGAAGCAGCGGCATTGACCCCCCAGCGGCCATTCTAGTCGAATGTGTACAGGGCGAAGGCGGTATAAACGTAGCTGGCAAGGAGTGGCTGCGCTCAATTGAGGCTGCGGCAAAAGAGACCCGTGCTCTTTTTATAGTTGACGATGTCCAGATGGGCTGTGGTCGAACGGGGGACTTCTTTAGCTTTGAGTTCTCCGGGGTGTCACCAGATATTGTTATACTATCAAAATCGCTAAGCGGGTACGGTCTGCCACTATCGGTCCTGCTGATCAAAGAGGAGGTTGACGCATGGCAGCCAGGAGAACACACTGGGACGTTTCGAGGAAATAACCTCGCGCTTGCGAGTGCAACGGCGGCTATAAATATCTATTGGCAGGATCACGCCTTCTCGGAGGATGTTAAGCGTATAGGAGAACTGATGCGAGCTCGACTTGAGGCCACGTCCCTGAAGCACGGGAATAGTTTCCATGTTCGAGGGCGGGGTATGGCGTTGGGCTTCGATTGCCAAACGGCCGAAATCGCTGAGGGTACAGCGCGTACAGCATTTGAGAAGGGCTTGATGGTCGAACGATGCGGACACATTGATCAAGTCGTTAAATTTTTGCCTGCACTTACGATCGACACGGAGACACTAAATCAAGGCCTTGACCTGTTCGATCAGTCTTTGAGCGAAACGCTGCAGCAGGCTACGTGTTTTGCCGGAGCAGGCGGACAGTGGTCGGGAAGGGTTGGGTAGCTCAGTCTGCAAGAAATAGCATCCGCAGACGAAGCCCGGCGAAATGCTGGCGGTGTTGAGCGGATCGGGGCTCCGGTCGTGCGATGCTCGACGTCGTTTCTGGCATAGGCGCTCTGCCTCTCCCCCTCCGACGTGGTGAACTGGACGCATTGTCGAACAGCACACAGTGTGAACCGTGTAGGATGCGGACGTTGCCGCGACATCGCTGCGGCGTCATTCAACGGAGGAGAACTTCGGAGCCGGTCGACGGCAATGAACATATCGATCGGCCTTGTCCTTTCCGAACGCTGACGGCGATCCCGGACACCTCGATCTCCGGTCGCCGGGTTGCCTGTGAACTGATGGAAACGATCGCTCAGCGCGGCAAGCCCGGCATGATCGTGTCTGATCACGGCCCCGAGTTCATCTTGAACGCCATCCTCACCTAGTCAAGATTCATCGGGTGGAATGGCACTACATCGGTATCCCCACAGTGACGGCCGCCTTGCTGAGGTGGGCTGAAGGCTGCAGGTCCTAGAGAGCACGTCCGGTTTAATCCGGTTCATATCCTGCGGCCTTGAAGTAGTTTGGTAGTTTGCGCATTCTGTTGGCGTAAAAAGGGTCGACAAACGCGCCGACGGTGTCCCATAGGGCTGCGATTGTCCGCTCGGCCCTCGCCCGCAGGAGCGCCTTGAGCTTTGCGAAGGCGTTTTCGATGGGGTTGAAGTCGGGGCTGTAGGACGGGAGGAACATCAGCCTTGCACCGGCGGCTTCGATCGCCTCGCGCACGCCCCCGGACTTGTGCGCTGTGCGCCGACAAATTGTCCATGACAACGACGTCGCCTGGCGCCAGGGTTGGCGCCAGCACCTGCTCGATATGGAGAGGAACACGACCCCGTTCATGGCGCCGTCGTAGACGAAGGACGCGGTCATTCCGGTCAACCTGAGCGCGCCGGTGAAGGTCGTGGTCTTCCAGTGCCCGTGCGGCACGCCGGCGCCCGACAGCCTTCGCCGCGCGGCGCTCTCCCGCGCAGGCGAGCCATCTTGGTCGACAGCCCGGTCTCATCGATGAAGACGAGCTTTGCCGGATCGAGGTCGAGCTGGCCGTCGAACCAGGCACGCCGGCGCTTCAGGATGTCGGGGCGATCTTGTTCCAGTGCGTGTGCAGACATTTTTTGAACGTCCAGCCGTGCCCCCGCAGCCAGTCGCTCAACGTGCTGCGGCCGATGCGCATGGACCGCTTGGCCAAGAGCCGCTCCACCATCTCGTTCAGCGTGATGTCCTTGCGCTCCTCGATCATCCCGACGATGAAGTCGCATGGGCGTCGAGACGCGAGCCGCGCCGTCGTCCCTGCGGTCGTGGTGTCGTCTCGCCCATCCGGGCGCTGCCGATCCAGCGGATCGCGCTCGATATCCCGACACCGAACCGAGCCGCTGCCTGGCGGGCCGATGATCCTTCACCCGCAGCCTTCACGACACGTGACCGCAGATCCTCACCAAGTGCTCTCGCCATCGTCCACCTCCATAAAAGTGGACGTTGAATCAGCCAAACCGATTCGCGTCACATCACAATCGATTCATCGATCCCCGGACGTGCTCTAGCAGGCTGTTGAAGAAGGATCACGTTTGGCCTTGAGGATAGCCTCGTCGCCGTTGTGATAGGCGAAGGTGATGTCGATCGAGCCGTCGTTTCTGCGGAGCCGTCGCCGGTGACTTCGTCCATCTCATCGAAGCCGGCCCATGTGAAGAAGACCATTGAGGGCCCGTACCCGAGATCGAGGCAGGCTTGCAGGGCGCCAAAGGCGATCTCACCGTGGTTGTCGGCCCCAATGGTGATTGTGGCGGGTCCGCCGAGGTCGAGATAGCCGCGATCCCACAGGTCAGCTTCGATGATCCGCCAGCGGCCGATCAGTTGACGGCCCGCGGCCGGCGTTCATGTCGGCACCGCCAGCAGCTTCGGCAACCGCACGAGATTGTATGCGGTGGCGTTGAAGGTGAAGGCCCATCCGACGCGGTCGCGGCCACGCGCTTCTGTCGACGGATTACTTCTCGGTCGACGGCACGCTGATCGAGGCCTGGGCTTCGATGAAGAGCGTCAAGCCGAAGGACGGCCCAAGCGGTGGTCATGGCGAGCCGCCGGCAGACGGCGGCGGACGCAACGCGGAAGCGAGAGGCGATCGAACGAGACGCACGCCTCGACCACCGACCCCGACGCAAGGCTCTACCGCAAAGGGGGGCAAGGGGGCGAAGCTGTGCTTCATCGGGCTTGGGCTGATGGAGAACCGCCATGGCCTTCTGGTCGACGCCTGCCTGACTCTGCCGACGGGCATGCCGAGCGGGTGGCGGCCCTGCACATGATCGAACCGCGTGCCGATCGTCCGCAAACAATCACACTCGGTGCCGACAAGGTCTATGACGCGCAGGACTTCATCAATGAAGCTGCGTTCGATGAAGGTGACGCCGCATGTAGCGCAGAACACCAGCGGCCGTAGTTCCGCGATCGACGGACGCACGACGCGACATAGCGGCTATGCCTGTCAGTCAGCGTATTCGCAAGCGCATTGAAGAGGCGTTCGGATGGATTAAGACGGTCGCCGGACAAGTCCACGTAGCTGAACAGTTCGCCCGTCTGTCCGTCACCGCCCCGCACGATTCACTCCCACCTCTTCGTGGTCAAAGTGAACCACGAACCTGAGACTGTCGCGAGCCCATTTTCAACAGCCTGCTATATGGCGCCTTCGAAATAGGTCGTAACGAACGGTGGACAAAGCGGCCGCCTGAGAACGTGTGGGTCTCGGAAACGTTAAGCGCAAGCAAGGGCGATAGGCAGACCTTATAGCAACTTCGACCGTGCTTTGATGGTTCACCATTGTCGTCCGAATCAAAGGATGCGCTATGGGCCAAGTTCTGCATGGAGCGCCACGACGACAGAGGCGGTCCGTCGAGCGATACAGCATAGTCAAGCGAGCCTGAGGACGCTTCGAAGCGCTACGGCGTCAACCCTAAGGCGGTCGCGAGTGGAAGAAGCGGAATTCGACCGCCGATCTGCCCACTGGCCCCAGAGAGCCGAGATCGACGCTTCTGTCTATCGGGAAAGAGGCTGTCATTGTCGCCTTCCGCCGGCACACGCTGCTGCCGCTCGATGATTGCCTCTATGCGCCGCAGCCCACGACCCCGCATCTAACGCGTTCTTCATTGCATCGCTGTCTGCAGCGTCACGGCATCGGCCGATTGCCAGATGTCGGGGGCGACAGGCCAGCGAAGAAGAAGTTCAAGGCCTATCCAATCGGCTTCTTCCACATCGATATCGCGGAGGTCCGAACAGAACAGGGCAAGCTCAATATATTCGTCGCCATCGACCGGACATCGAAGTTTTCCTTCGTCAAACTGCACGACTGAGCGTTTCATCCTCGATCCGTTCCACCAAATGCCGGGACTAAACATCTAGAAGTGACTGAACGTCGGCTACGAGGGTCACGTCAACTACCAAATGCCACAGTTTCGGTTAGTGTTCGACGCCTTTACGAACCCACGTTATAAATTCAGAAGGTGTTCTCGGCATGCGGGACAACGTGACCACATTAGAAGTGTCGAAGGCTATCTGTTCAGCCTACGAACTGGCGCGTACGTCTGGTCTGCATGTAAAAATGGGAACTGATTTCGAGGAGTATGTCAGGATCACAGATAGACTTCCCGGGAAGTCACAGACCTATCCAAGCTTTCGCCCCGACTGTTCTGATCTTCTGCCCGGAGAGGCTTTTTGGCTTATCGGGCGGGACGGGCACGGCAGGGTAGCGCATGTCCAAGCGATGCGGTTGTGCGATCTGACCAATACAACTCTTGATGCGCACATTGAGACGCTCAGAGCCTTCTTCACAGACCCTGATCTCAAGGCGGGGCCTGGTTCTTCGTGTAGCTGCAATGCACCGTCAGCCCAAGTAATAACAGGACTCGTAGCATACCGCGGCGATCTTTGGCTGCGGGAGGATTTTCGGGGGCGCGGTCTCGTAGCCGTTCTTGCTCGCATCGCATTCGGACTGGCCTTGGTTGAATGGTCTCCGGATTTCATCTACGCCCTGGTCGCGGGCTGGACCATCCATAAAGGCATAGTAGATCGCCATGGTTATGTGCACAAAGAGCCGTGTGGGGCAATCCTGCGCTTGCCCGCGCAGAGAATATCCGATGATGACTGGCTAGTTTGGTTGACCCGAGAGGAGGTGCTGAGGTTGCTTTCGAATGGCTCGAATGCATAGCGTGGATCAATCGGAAGCCCCAAGCAAAGTAGAAGAACAAACCTCGTTTGCGAAGCGAGGAATGCGGTGTTGAAGTCCTCCATTCCATCCGGCCATGGCAGTTGGGGCCTGATCCAGGCCGAAGAACAGGCTCTCGTTCAGGAGCTCATCGCGCATCTCCATTGAATGACTCGACGTAGCCGTGTGCATCGGCTTGCCCGGCGCGATGTAGGTATCCATCCGGTCTGGGCGGCGGCGGGGTGCGGTCTGTGTTAAGCTGCAGCGATGGAGATCGACACCGACCAGATCGATGATGCGGTCCTGGCACTGCTTTGGCTGACCCTGCAAATGAGCGGTGCGCCTGGAAGGGCTTTGACTGGGACGTTACGGATCGACTTCACCGGAAGGGATTGATCGCCGACCCGGTCACCAAGGCAAAATCCTTGATGTTGACGGACGAGGGTCTTCGGCGCTCGTAGGAACTGTTTCGCGCGCTGTTTACGCGGCCGACGCCATGAGCGCCCGAGCGGGCCGCCAGTTCCTGGCAGCAGGCCATCGAGCCGTGTGAACGGCGTGTCGGCGATGCGGGACAGAACGTCGGTAAGCCACGCCTGCGGATCGACGTCGTTGAGCTTGGCGGTGTTGATCAGCGTGGCCATGAAGGCGGCCCGATCAGCACCGCGCTCGGAGCCTGCAAACAGCCAAGCTTTCCTGCCGAGAGCAAAGCCACGCAGCGCCCGCTCGGCTGCGTTGTTGGTCAGACAAATCCGGCCGTCGCCGAGGAAGGTCGTGAACCCTTCCAAGCGCTTCAGCATATAGGCGATTGGCTCAGCAACCGAGAGCTTCGGGACAGTTTTGCCCGCTCGCGCCGCATCCATTCCTCCAGCGCCTCTGCGATTGGCCGGCTTTCCTGCTGGCGTCGTTGCAGGCGTTCGTCGGCGGCAAGACCCTTGATGTCGCCCTCGATATCAAACAGCAGGTCCATTCGTTTGACCGCCTCGAACGCGATCGGGGAGATTGGTGCGGCATCCTTGCCGCGCTTGGCATTGGTAGCGATGTCGGCGAGCACGAAGAACTTGCGACGCGCATGCGCCCAGCACAGCGCCTGGGTCAGCGGACCAGGGCGGCCACGATCTGCCTTGAAGAGAAGAACGGATTGTAGCCGCTATAGGCGTCCGCCCGCAGAATGCCGCTAAAGGTCTTCAGGTGCTGCGAGGGATGTTCCTGCCGCTGATCGCGCGAGGCACCCCGCGCTCCAGCTTCTTCGTAAACAGGCTGGCACCTTGGCCGTCATGCCAGATCACCTTGATCAGCCCTCCTCGACGCCCGCGGAAGCAGAACAGTGGCCGCAGTGCGGATCGCGCTTCAACGTCTTCTGCACCATCAATGCGAGGCCGGGGAGGCCCTTGCGCATGTGCATATAACCAGTCGCGAGCCACACCTTCACGCCGCTCGGGACCGGGATCATCGCCGCTCCAGCACATCCAGGATCCGGCCGAGCTCTTCGGTATCGATATTACTCTAATCCGCAGCCGACGGGCGCCGCCAGCTCGATCGTCACCGTGCTGCTCTTCTTGCGCGGTCGGGAGATCGGCGGTGGCTGCGCCTCGACGACCTCCACGGGAACAAGCTGCGGCACGGACCGCGCGGAGATCTGGCAGAGCTCCTTGCGCCACCGGAAAAGCTGGCTCACATGAAGGCTCGCCGATCGCGCGATCTCCGAACCACTGGCCCCAGGCTCAAACGTCGCAGCGACCAGCCGCTCATTCTCCTCCCGACTAGGCCATACACGCCCAAGACCAATGGAAAGGGCTGACGCAGACCCAGACGCTTGCAGGCTGCGCGGAAAGCTTCTGACCGGTAGCAGGAACCGTTGTCGGTCATCACGCGCTGCACCTTGATGTCGAGGCTGGCGTAATAAGCCATGGCAGCTTCCAGGAAGGCGACAGCGCTCTCCTTGCGCTGGTCTGGCATGACTTGGACGAAAGCGACGCGCGCGGCATCGTCGATGCAGACATGGACGAACTCCCGGCCGATGCCGAGATGACGGTTGACCGCGCCAGGATATCCCCCGGTGATGCGGTGCCCCACAGAGCCGATCCGGCCGAGCTTGTTGATGTCGAGATGGATAAGCTCGCCGGGGTGCTCGCGCTCATAGCGGCGAACCGGCTCGGTCGGTTCAAGGTCTTTCAGCCGCGACAGGCCGGCGCGTGCAAGCACCCGGCTCACCGTCGCCTTCGACACGCCGGTTTCTCTTGCGATGTGCTTGCCGGTCAGGCGCTGCCGGCGCAGTGCCGCGATCGCATCCGCCACGGCGGCTTCGGTTCGCCTCGGGCTCGTCTTCGGCCGCGAGGAACGGTCGGCCATGCCGGCGCGTCCCTCGGCCCGAAAGCGCTCCACCCAGGGCGTCACTACCTTCTCCGTCACGCCGTATGTCCGCGCCGCATGGGCTTTGAAAAGACGGCCTTCAACAACGTCGCGGGCCATCTCCTCTCGACGCAAAGGCGTCAGACGGACATTCTTGTGGACGTTCATTCGGTCCTCCGAGAATCACTGAGCTTCGACAACCTTAGCTTTCTCGGTCGGGGCCGAATGGACAACCTCCTGAAAGCTCACAGCTAGTCTAGACCGCGGTTAACCCGGTTACGGTCCGTCGTGACGGGCTAGAAATGATGAAGGATGACCAGAGGCCCCGCCCAGACGCTCCCAAGTCGGCCGGACAGCCCATCCCCTGCTTGTAGCGGCAACAGAAAAGCTGAGTGAAATGGGCTTAGCTCAAAGCAACACAGATTTAAAATATCTTCACAACCGCAAGCAGCTGGCGATGCTATCTATGCAGTGAGATCTGCACTCATGTACGGCTGAACAGTGGGTGTGCCAATTTATGCTCAATCGCCGTACAGTGCGCAACGAGGGTAACTGATGATGGTGTCTTTACGAAGAGCACTCCTCCTGCTTGAAGGCCATAGAAGTGGCCCGCTATACCTGAAGGCAGCCCAGCGGCTTGGTCTTCATCCAATTACGCTGTCGGTCGATCCAACTCAGTACAGTTACCTTGCCGCGGAAGATAGCGACGCAATCAAGGTGGATACAGGCAATCTCGATGCGCTGATCAGCGAATGTTCCCGGCTACGTGCAACATACGAAATTTCCGGAATTACCGGCTTTCCGGGCTTTGACGAGTCGCTTTATGCGACAGTCGGTCAGCTCTGCCGGCATTTCGATTTACCTGGACCGGACCCCGCATCAATCGAACAATGCTGCGACAAATTCGTTCAACGTCAGCTTCTCGCCGAATCCCACATTCCAATGCCTGCTTACCGCTTGGCCACCGATGCGATCGGGGTAGAGACCTCTGCCGCGGAGATCGGCCTGCCAGTGGTTCTTAAACCGGCCGCGGGCAGCGGTAGTAGCGGTGTCCGATTATGCCGCGATCACGACGAGTTGGCCGAACATACAAGTTATCTGTTGGGCGGGAAACACTTTTGGCAGTCTTCGCCGAGGATATTGGTCGAAGAATTCGCCGAAGGCCCCCTCTATTTTGCTCAGATAATGGGCACCGAAGTCGTTGCTATCGGCACAGCTCTGTACGGCCCACCACCGTACTTTGTTTGTAACCAGCTGGACTGTCCGGCCCTTCTAACCGAAGACGAGCATACACGTATAGTCGATATATCGCTTAGTTGTTTGCGAGCTCTCGGCCTCGGCTGGGGGCCAACAAACATAGAATTCCGGTGGACGAACGTTGGCCCGGTTGTCATCGAAGTAAACCCGCGTCTTGCGGGCGCGCCCGTTCCTGAATTGGCTCAGCTCGCTTACGGTGTCGACCTCGTCACTGAGCACATTAAACTTGTCATTGGCGACGATTGGGATTTGAGCAGAAAACATACGCAGGCTGCAGCTGCGAAAATACTGATTCCCGATCGCGATGGAATATTCGACTGGATCGATGGCGACACTCAGGCGACTTCAATCTCGCACATCGCTGAGGTCACATTGTATATCGAGCCGAAGACTCCAATCGTCCGGAAAGGTGATTACTTGGACAAAATTGGACATTTGGTCGCAGCATCAGATAGCCCTGCCGAGACTGCTGCGCTACTCCAGCGTGCTGTGGAGTTAATTCGCTGGTCCATCACACCATTTTCCACTGTTGACGACGAGGGATCCAGGAATATTGGCGCGCACAACGGTCCCAACCCGAACGCGGCCTGACGACAAAAGGAACGGGCTGTCACCAGATGGTCTTGGTGCCTTTTTGACCGCTTGACCGCTTAGCCAGCTTTAAGGCCCGCCCGCTTCACGGACAGCTCGGCGAGGCGCGCCGTCTTGTACCGCGAGCTCTTGCGCTGGAGCGCACGATCAGACGGAGACAGTGCTTGGCAACGACGTTCACGAGCGCCAGCGCAGCAGGTGCATCGGTGAGGACATCACGTGCAAATGGCTGGGGAGGAGACAAATGGAACGCCCGCCAATGACCGCCGTCTCTGAACGTCACGGCCCGGCTAGCGAGACCTCGGACCGGTTTGCTTTATCGGCGCGTCCGCCGAAGGCAGCCGGGGATACACTTGCAATCAAGTTCTGCCGATTTGTCGAGCAGACTGACGGAATCGCTCAATCCAAGCAGTCGTTCGAAGTGCTATCTGCGTTTGCGCTACATTTTGATTGCCCGTGGATCGCCTATGGCTCTGTAACCCCCGAGCGAAAATTTTCAAAGCCGCTGCGCCGGGGCCCGACAGTCATGCTGAATTATCCTGATGAATGGCAGGAGCGCTACATTGAAATGGGATATGACAGGATAGACCCGATAATAAAAACGAGTCGAAAGCGGTCGTGCGCCTTTCGCTGGAGTGATGTTTACGAGGACACAAGCACGACCGAAGAAGAACGCCGCGTATTCGATGAGGCTGCAACGTTCGGTATAAGGTCCGGCATTAGCGTTCCATTGCACGGCCCGAACGGGAGATTGGCTTTCATGAGCTTTGCTCAGCGAGGCGGCAGTGACTTTCATAATATTTCAATACAATACTTGCAGCTTGCTGCGGTTCATTTTCATCGACTCGGAGAGATGTTCGCAAGTTTGCACCAGACCAAGGCAGAGCCCGTTCTTTCATTGAGAGAAAGGGAGTGCATCCTATGGATATCAAGAGGAAAGTCGTCGTGGGAGATAGGAAAAATTTTGGGAATATCTCCTAATACAGTAAACTTCCACTTGAAAAACCTTAAGCATAAACTGGATGCCTCCAGCAGAACGCTTGCAGCGATAAAAGCCGTAAGCCTTGGAATTATTGAATCGTGAACCGGACGCCCCCCTGCAGTCACCTTCGGTCTGCCCGGCGGCCCATCCATCGCACCCTTATAGTTTCTCAAATCTTGTTAGGACATCCTTGATCTTCCGGATCAAAGGGCGCGCTCGTTCTTCAGCGCTAGGAGACCGAGACCGCAAATGTGCCGCCTTTCTCGGAGTACCAATATGGATATCCCTCTCCGCCGAGAAGGAGGCCGCGATGGCCGCGGCTGGCGAAGCAT
The DNA here is from genome assembly GCF_055811455.1 of Mesorhizobium sp. WSM4845. Taxonomy (NCBI): domain Bacteria; kingdom Pseudomonadati; phylum Pseudomonadota; class Alphaproteobacteria; order Hyphomicrobiales; family Phyllobacteriaceae; genus Mesorhizobium; species Mesorhizobium sp. WSM4845. Next base: position 109,801 of record NZ_JBVVQA010000020.1, on the reverse strand, counting down.
TCGACGGCTGCTTTTACACTAGCAGCCGACGGTCTTGCATCTCAGGCGCTTCCTCACATCTTGCGTTGACCCCGGCTCTCTCATCGCATTTAGCGCTAGGCAGCGTTTTGGCTTGGCCAAGTGGAAGCAGCGCGCTCGACGTCGTAAGGCGAGGGTGGTCGGCGCCGCGGCGTGCCACAATGGCAGCATGTGGAATGTTTCTTTTGTGGTATGGGATTAGGTCCGGCCGCATCATCGGGCTGCGGCGCGTATTCAGAGCCTCCAACTGCAAGCCGGCGCTGAGCCCGTTCAGCGACGGCAGTTCCATGAGATGCGCTCGAGGGCTCCGGGTAAGCAAGGGGTGCGGATCGACCCGATTCATCTTGGCGGTGGTCAGCAGCGTGGCAATGGTGGCCCATGGTCGTGGCCGACTTTGTAATAGCACGTCTGCTCCCCGCCGCGCCATGCTCCAGCCGGTTCGCGTGGATTTGCCCTCAAGGACCGCGATGGATGCCCGACCAGCGTGCGGACGCTGCCTCGGGTGGACCGGCGGTTACTTTGTGTTTGTTGAAGCCTTCATATTCGGGCCGATGCACCCTCACTTTGAGATATTCAAGTAGTCGGTCGAATTGAGAAACTTACCCCCTGACGAAATGAAGAACTGACCCCCTCGCTCCAGCCTGAAGAGGTGGCAGCGATGCTGTGGCTGCATGAGCTTGGCTGGGGAGCGACGCGACTTGCGAAGGAATTCGGAATGCGCGCGCAACACGGTGCGTCGGTATCTGCGCGAGGGCGGGACTTTTCCGTTTCGCAAGCCTGTGCGGCGGACCGCGTTTGACGGGCTAGACGATTAGCTGCGGGAGCGCTTCTTCCGCTACGGCGGCAACGCCGATGTGGTGCCCCAGGAACTGGAGAGCGAACATGGGATCGTTATAGGGCTTCGGTCGGTGGAGCTTTGGGTGCAGGGTTGGCGTCGGGAGTTGAGGGTGCAGAAGCGCGCGACGGTTCGGTTTGAGACGGCGCCGGGACATCAGATGCAGATCGACTTTGGCGACACGCGGGCGTGGATCGGCGGCGAGCGTGTTCGGGTGCACCTGTTTGTGGCAACGCTGGGTTACTCGCGTCGACTGCATATCCGTCCCTCGCTTCGGGAGCGCAAGGCGGACTGGTTCGAGGGGATGGAAGGAGCCTTCCTTGGCTTCGGCGGGGTTCCAACGGAAGTGCTGTTCGATAATCCGAAGGCGCTGGTCGAACATCACGATGCGGCGACGCGGGAGGTGCGATTCAATGTGCGGCTGCACGCCTTTGCCCGCTAGTGGGGATTTACGCCACGGGCTTGTGCGCCCTACCGGGTGCGTACGAAGGGGAAGGACGAACGCAGGGTCGGCTACGTCAAGCGCAATGCGATTGCCGGCCGCCAGTTCGAGAACTGGGCGGCGTTCGAGGTGCATCTGGACCGGTGGACGCGCGAGATTGCCGGTCAGCGTGTGCATGGCACGACCGGCATGGCTCCTGCGGAGCGCTTTGCCGAAGAAGCCATGGCGCTTAGCTCTGGGCGGACGGGCGCCGTTTGGGCAGCTGCGGGGCCTCGTGCGCAAGGTCCAGGCAGACTGCGCAATCGACCTGGACACGAACAGTTACTCAGTCCCCTGGCGGCTGATCGGAGAGAGCGTCAAAGTCGTGGTGCTGGGCGGCCGCGTTATCGTGCGTCATGCGGGCGAAGTGGTGGCGGATCATGCCTTGTGCCGCGGACGTCGCCAACGGATTGTCGAGCGCGCGCATCTTGCCGGCGTAGTCGGCGCTGCTGCGCCGGTACGATCGGCGCCGGCGGATATCGTTGCGCCTTCCGCTCTATTGCGGCCACAGGCCGAATATGAGGCACTGGTGGGAGGGAGCTGGTGATGACGGAGGTCGATCACGAGATGCTGGTCGAAATGCTCGACCGGCTGAAGCTGACCGCGATCCGGGATCAGCTCGTCACGCTGCTGGACGAAGCGGCGCGTTCGCAAATGACCTTGCGCGAGGCTTTGGCCTTCCTGGTGACGCGCGAGATCGCGCGACGCGACGAGCGGCGCATCTCCATGTCAGGCAAGATCGCGCAGTTCCCGTTTGTGCACGAACTCGTGACTTTGACTTCGACGCGCAGCCGTCGCTGGATCAGCGCCAAATCCGGGAGCTGGCGACCTGCCGCTGGATTGCCCATGGCGACACGGTCCTGTTCCTTGGACCTCCGGGTACGGGCAAGACACATCTGGCGGTGGCTCTCGGGCGAGGCGATCCGGCAGAACCATAGCGTCCAGTTCGTCACGGCGGCCACGCTCGTGGCGATGCTGACAAGGCCCATGACGACGGTTCACTCGAAAAGCAGCTGACCACCCTGTCGCGGCCGAAACTGTTGATCATCGACGAGCTCGGCTATCTCCCGTTCGAAGCCAATGCCGCGCATCTGTTCTTCTAGCTGGTGTCGCGGCGTTATGAGCGAGGATCGATCCTGATCACCTCCAACCGCTCGGTGGCGAATGGGGCAGCGTGTTTGGCGATCCCGTGGTGCCAACCGCGATCCTTCCGGCTTCGCGAAAAGCGTCGTTCCGGCCAACGCTCGACACCAACGAAACCGCAAAACAATGAGGGGGTCAGTTCTTCGTTTCGCCCAAGGGGTCAAACCCTCACTTCGCTTGACAAGGTAAGCGCAACAGCATCCGCAGCCTGCTAGGCAAGGGGGAAATAGGCCTGTGAAAGAGCCCCAGAATTAAAGGTCCGAGGCATTATTGCGGATTCCTAGGAGCATTGTTTGCACGAACGAGCAGCGAGCTATAGGCGGAACGCTGTTTAGTCACTCCCGACCCAAAAGGTTCGCCCACCGCTCCAGGATACATCCGTTCGTGGAGCTGGCGCGCCAGGAAAATGGCGCGCTCATAATCGCCCTCCAAGTGCACGCGCAACATTGACGAACCAAGCTCCGTGACCGCGGTTGTTGATCGAATGGAAGCCGAGCGAGTGCCCGTCAGCGCTACAAGCCGCACGGCAAAATCAATGTCGCTTGTGATGCATATGCCGGCACGGCAGTTGTCTTCTATACAGATCGCGCTGATGTCGTGATGATCAAGAAGCGCGCAAAGGTCATCGCGTTCTGCAAGGCTGGCGCACGATATCACCGCAGCATCGCGAGCCACTATGACGGAGGGGGCGTTCCCATGGCCTGTTACGATGGTGCCCATGACGGCTCCGTTGTCGGTGAGAGATTTACAAACAATAGTGACCGAGTGCTTTTCGGCGTATTCCACTGCCCTGTGGTGCAGTACTTTTGCACCATATCGCGACATCTGTGCGATCGTCGCATAGGCAATCTCTGGAATCAATTGTGCCCCTGGAACAAGATACGGGTCTGCCGTGAAGACGCCCGGAACATCCGAGTAGATTTCGCAAGCGTGCTCTCCTAGCATGGAAGCAATGACAATAGCTGTCAGATCAGAGCTGTTTCTGCCCAGAAACGTTAACCTGCCGGACTGATCAATTGCCTGGGCGCCAGCGGCAACGATCACGTCATGTTTCTGCAATGCGGCCTTAATTGGCTGGGGATCTAAGCGTTCTAATGACGCTCGACCGAAGTCCGAATTCGTGCGCATTCCAAGGGAATAGCCGTTCAAAGACAATACGGAAATCCCTAGCCGGCTGATGCCCGCCTCCAGAAGGCAGGCACTGAGCATCTCCCCGGTTGCAAGTGCCGCATCGAAGTTCGACGGCGATGCTTGCTTGTTGACCTCGAGCATCACCGCTTTCAGGTTGGCGGTTGCTCCCGACATCGCGCTGACCACGGCAACTATTTTGTTTTCGCCAGCCGCCAGTCGATCGGCTATGTGCCTGGCAACCCGGCGGTAGTCTCCAGGATCCAGGAAGGAAGAGCCTCCGAATTTCAGAACGATCGCGCTCATGTCCAGCATCATGTTGTTAAACAAGCCATCCGAAGGCGGTTGTGATCACGGCGTCTCGCTTCGAGATCGTGTCACCCGGTCGCGTATACCCCGCGAGGACCGCCTACAACTATGCAGAAATCGGATTCTCAAAAACTACCAGGACCGGTAGGGTGGCAGCCTTGGATGGACCCGCCGCGCCTTACGCTGAAAGTTGCCATTCAGGCTCGGCGCGCGATTTTGACTTAGCCATTGGCTCATCTGGCGCTCACCGAGCTAATCATCGGCGAGGCCGCCAACGCGGGCTCAAGGTACCAACCAAGACGTCGCCAATTTCCTCAGCCAAGCCAACAGAAAACATGCACTTCAACCATTCCAGATAGGCCGCAGCTATCGGCATGTGAGCCAGTTTCCGCGAAGAGCGGCGCGCACGCATGCCTTCTCCGTGGCGAAAGCACAGTCGGAGTGGGGCCACAGGAGCGCCTCATGCGATGACACGCACAGAGGACCGAGATTCCTTTGCAGATGGCCTCCACGCCTTTAAAAAACGGGCCGGCGAGTGCTTTTCGCGGACAAGCCTCCAACGTAAAAACGGGTTCTCGGTGTATCCCAAGCGGTCCCTTGAATCATGTGCCGCCGTCAAGTGACGAAGCGCTACTCCTCGTGAAGTCACCAAAGCGGCAAGGAAGATGTCGACTTTCTCGGCGAGCGTACCTTCCCGTCAATTGGACTGAAACTAAAGGCGCCCCTGCAAACTCGACGCTCGACCTGCTTGTAAGATCTGCAGGCTCGGCGATGCGATCGCGCCGATCGGAACCGCCCGACGTGGCACGGGCGAGATGAGCCGCTCAAGTCGGGCTTGAGAGGCTGTAGAAGAGGATCTGCCAGCTGCAGTTGAGCGCAGCAGTTGCGCTGAGGGAGTTGCACGATATGCTAAGCGCGCTGCGCGAGTTCCCGTCCGCGCGGCGCCGATCCTTTCATCGGGCGCAAGCTTGTCCGGCGGCTTGAAGGCGTCGGGTTCGCGGAATGTCGACTCAGCACTGATGCAGTCACACGGCCGAGAAGGGGACGTCAAGCAGGTTCCGTCGCTTACTTTCTCGGCGGCGCGAGCGGCGAGCTGCCTCCGCATTCACGGGCTAGCCGCCTGGTCGCCTCAGAATGCTCGCACCCCTCTGGGCCAGAGAGCCGGCTAAGTGGCCTCGAACGAACTTTCGCGTATCGCCGGCGGCGCAACGCGAGCTGTCGCGCGTCAGCCATTGCGAAAGGTATAGCCGTAACCGTTGATCGCGGGCGCGCCGCCCAGATGCGTGTAGAGGATCTTCGATCCCTGTGGAAAGAAGCCTTTCTGGACGAGGTCTATCATCCCTTGCATTGATTTGCCCTCGTAAACGGGATCCGCAATCACGCCCTCAAGCCGCGCGCACAAACGGATCGCCTCCTTCGTTTCCTCGGATGGAATGCCATAACGCGGGTACGCGTAGTCCCTAAGCAACACCACTTCGACGACTTCCGTTCCGAGCTCGACGAGCGCGGCCGTGTGTTGGGCAATACGAAGCACCTGCGCCTTGGTCTTTGCGGGGGTGGCAGAGGCATCGATACCGATCACGTTGCGCTGTCGACCGTCCTCGGCAAACCCGACGAGCATGCCGGCATGCGTTGAACCGGTCACGGTGCAAACGACAATGTAGTCGAAGGTAAACCCAAGCTGCTTCTGCTGGGCGCGCACCTCCTCGGCGACCCCACATAGCCAAGGCCACCGTATTTGTGGACAGAGGCGCCGGCTGGTATCGCATAAGGTCTGCCGCCCCTTGCCTTCACATCATAGAGCGCTTTTTCCCAACTCTGGCGGATACCGATGTCAAAGCCGTCGTCGACCAGGCGCAGCTCCGCTCCCATGATGCGGCTCAAGAGAATATTGCCGACTCGGTCGTAGACGGCATCCTCATGTGGAACCCAGCTCTCCTGAACCAGAAGGCATTTCATGCCGATCTTGGCGGCGACCGCTGCGACCATCCGGGTGTGGTTGGACTGCACGCCACCCACGGTGACAAGCGTATCGGCATCTGACGCGATCGCATCGGGAATGATGTATTCGAGCTTGCGCAGCTTGTTTCCGCCGAAGGCGAGACCAGAGTTGCAGTCCTCGCGCTTAGCGTAGATTTCCACCTTGCCGCCCAGATGTTTGCCGAGGCGGTCGAGCTTCTCAATGGGCGTTGGCCCAAAGGTGAGCGGATAGCGTTCGAACTTTTCCAGCATGCTTTTTCCAGCAAAAGGTGATTCAGCCTGAACCAGCTCCCTCGGTCATGGGCGTTCTTGTGAGACAGCTGGTTCTGAGACGTCGCAGAAGAGCTTCATCATCGTTGCAAACGTCTCCTATGTGGCTAGCCAAATCAAACATTCCCGCCATTGGACGGTTCAGGCTGCGCCTCCGCGCACTTCAGGCGCACTCGATTCTTGCACGGTCAGCTCGACGTCACTGGTTTGGTACAATGTGGCGTGACACGGAGTTCTGATGAATCTGAGTTCTGATCTGGTCACTGCGCATCAATGGAGCAGCGATGCGCCGCGCACTTGGATGCGCTGAAGCACATCTGAAACAGTCACTCCTCAACTCGTCACCTTGTGGCGGCTGGGTTCCAACTGTGTTGTGAAAGCTTAGCCTTTTCGTCTGCCCTGCACAGCACAGCTGGACGCCAGGTAAAAAAGAGCACGCTGCCGAAATAAACCACCTGAAGCAGCAGCGAGCAGGCCAGCGTCGCGACGACTGCTAGAAGGATCGAATGCGAAGCTAAGTAAACGATCATAGCGTTGCCGCAAAGGACCAGCCCCAAGAGCCGGCAAAAGATCATGAAGGGCAACTCCGTTCTCCTGGTTTTGTCTCGTCAAATCTTGCTGCTCATGCTCCGATCTGGTCGGCCGCGACATGGGTCTGGCAGTTCTTCGGGCACACGCGGCCACAGGCTCCACAACCAATGCATCGGCCGGCATGGTCGACGACCATGATCATGCGATTGAGGTCGCCATCGAAGTCGTCGTCATCGCCGTCGCAGGCGCCGAGGATTTGACCAGCGTCATCGACGCCGTAAAGATGCATGACCTCGCGCGAGCAGACCTTGAAACAGCGGCCGCAACCGATACAGATCTTGGCATCTATAGCGGTCAGATATTCCGGCACCCATGCGGAGCCGTCGCGGGTGATGAATGTGCTCGTCATCCTAATTTCTTCATTGTAGCGAGCTCTCTCTTGGCACCATCCAACTCGGCATAAACGGCATGCGTTTTCTCGGCGACCTCCTCTATGTCAGTCCATTTGACCGGGAGACCCTCAGCAAGGTCGCGCAAGTTCGTTTTAGCAATTGCCGCGCGCAGCTGCAGCTTTCGGACTTTCTTCACCATCCCATCCAGGTTTGACATGATCCTCCCTCGAAAATCAGTTTCTTCACGCCCGCGCCACGTCGGCTATAGCTGCAGTCGCATCGTCGACCAGTTTCGTACCGGCATCTGAGAGTTTCCGGAAAGTCTCGAAGCCGAAACGGTGGACGTCTCGACCGAACGACCAACTGCCGACCGTAAAAAGCACACGCCGTGGCTCCATAGTTTGATCTGTGGTTGGTGATGCCATCACGCCGGACCGCTCCTCGATCGCGAGCGCCGCTGCGAAGTAAAACATGTCGAGCCTCCATAAGCGCGTCCGGATGCCGATCGCCAATGATTGGATTTTCCGGCGCAGTTATTTGGGGTTTATGAAGTCGGCCAGCAGATCGGGATCCGATTTGCCTTCGTGGGGCCCGGAAGACTCGTGAGCCGAACCAGCCGCACAAGACATTCAACGAACGGGGTGGCCACGGCCGCCTGGTCCTCGTTGACGGCAGGGCCAAGCGGTGCGTGAGAGATTTCGTTTTCCTCAATTTAAGTGCCCGTCATTGAAAGACGATTTCCGCTTTCGGGTACGCGGACGTCTGGTCCGCTTGCGCAGCCGACGTCCGGCTTGGCCGGGCAGTTTCCACGTAAATGCCGTCCTATTGGCCGACCTTGAGCAAGTCCTTGACCGTGACGTCTTCCACGACGGGGCCAAATTCGCGTCGAGTATCGCGCCCGCGGCGATCCGGTTGAAGGTCGCTAAGGACCGAGCCCTGACCTGCAGCGAACGATCCACCCTGTGCTGCATGGACATACTTACAGCGGGCAGGCCGCAGAGCTGGCGAATTGACCAGGGGTTCCATTTCACATGTGATTTCTTTGCCATCTTTGCTCATCAGGCGGTTGCGCTTTGATTTTCAGGAGCCTTGTTTTGCGGAACCACGCAAACCTGCGCGTAACAGGCGTTCTCACCTGTGTAGTTGGCTAGGGCTTGGAGCAATGGGGTAAGGTAGTACTGTTCGATGTGGTCAGGCATTGGCTCCGGATAATCCAGCGATTTCAGTGCGACCTCGATCAACTCGATGGCGCGAACGTTGTTGCCACACTCAAAATAGTACTGAGCGAGCGGAACATACCAAATGAATTTAAGGGGGCCGTCGCTCTGTGGGGGGCTCAGTGCCAAGATCTGTTCGGACAGCTCTTTGCCCATCGCGAAGCGCTCATCAGAGGGAAGATGGGAGTTGTCTGTCGCGGGATCGAAGAGTTGCTTCAGGGCCATAACCATCCAAGACACGGCCTCGAACTTTTTGTCGATCGCGTCCTCGACTAACTGTCGCATGGCTGGCAAGGCGGTCTTCATGTCGCGCAGCTTATGAAGCAGTAGATCCACATGAGTTTCCCGGAACCCGATATAGTCGGGCATCAATGCGAGGCCTTCTTCCATGGCCGAGAGTGCTGCCGTCCAATCCTCGGCCTGCATCGCCGGCTGAAGTTTGGCGTATATCGGCTTGGTCACCGATATTTTGCGCGCTGTGCGTTGGTTACTAGCGATCCGGCCAATATCGACCGCTTTGGCTTCATCGCTGCTGCGCCAGCTGCCGTTCAGAACTTTCGGCAAGACGTCATCGAGTTGCGACGGGTGTCCGATGAAAGCGATGTGGCCGTCGCGGTCGACCACGAAAGAGGTGGGAATCCCGAGAGAAGAACTGGCTTCCATCCAAAGTCTGTTCATTTCGCCTGTGTAATCGAATGCGATCCGATAACTCAGATTCGGGAACCTCTCGGTCAGCCACGCATCCAACTTGGTCCGCGCATCGTCCGCGGTTGGAGCCTGTTCGCTAGCTGCGACTCCGACGACCTCAAACCCGCGGTCTTTATATTTCTCTTTCAGTTCCGCCAGATGCGGCATGGCAGCCACACAGGGTCCGCACCAAGTCGCCCAAAATTCAACAAGGTACACCTTGCCGGGCTGAAAGTTCGCGAGGGGCTCGCCACACACCCAGTCGTCCACTTTGATCGGAGGAGCCGGCAATTCCATACGCAACACCATGTTGTTCTCCATAGCTATTCCACACCTTCCTGGCGTTTATGCGCGTGCTGGTTCTTCTCTCAAAAAAGCAATACACCGGTTAGGGAGACCATCACTCGACTTGCGCGTTCGCATGCGGTCAGCCCTCACCCACTATTGCCGCAGCTCAACCAGCAAAGGCCGTGCCAGCGCGCCTAGCCCGCATTAAGTGCATCGTTATGCTGGGAAAAACGTACGGGCACCAACACGGCGTTGTCTTGAACCTGACATGTTTTCTGCCGCTGTCGGGTTTTGGACACGCATCGCTCATGCGTCGCTTAGGACAGCGAAGAGCTTGGCCGTCTTGCCTGCAGTGAGATTAGGCACCGGCTCATCGAGCAACAGCACCTCGGCGCCACTCGAAAGTTCGCGGACGGCTGGGTTCCCGCGTGCAGCGAATGCCTCCCCCGGCCCATGGCTGATCTTTCTCGTAGACCCGAGTTTGATAAGCCCAGCGCATCGGGTGCGAGCCGGACTGCTTATGCTGTTCGCTAGAACCAGCATTCGCGATCCGATTTTTTCGCCACAGACCTAGGAAGCATTGCAGGTCCACCACCGCGGTGGGCGGCTTAGCATCTGCTCCGCTCGTGGGTGAAGCGGATGCCGCCGTCGCCGCGAGGGTAAGCCCGACGATGATGATGCGGCCCAGGCCTACCTTCCCTGCTGTTGCCGTCGAGGAGGTCGTGGATCTCACCCGGCCCCATGCGGAACGCAAAATCGCGCAGAACGCGGGGCACGACGTACATCTTTCGATTCGGAGGCCTGGATCAGCATGTGTCTGGCTTATCGCTTCTGCCCATCGGGGCCGCATCACTGCATACCACGGGCGGCATTCGACTCGGAAATGGCCATGCCCCCGCGATGACAACTCGACACCGGGATCGACCGCCACCCGCAATTGAAGGGCCAATCACAGCCTGGTCGCTGCGCAATCTGATGCCCCCCAGGAGACGCCTGGCGCCTTATCCATCGGCCAACTGCCCTGGCGCCGATCCAGAGGATCGAGCATTGGTCGGGTGTAGGCTTGCTTGCGCGTTCGGCCTTTGGTTGGGAGGACCGGCTTAGGACGTGCCTACGAAACTGAACGTGGCGAGGCCACACTGGAGTATGCCTTCCCTGAATGGTGCTGCGCTAAGTCAAAGCCAATCCTATCCATGACAAGACTGCCTTCGCAGAAATGCTTGCAAAGCTGAGCTTTCAAGCTTTCGACCGTTGTGACTAGGAATCGAAAAGTGCGCGGCTCGCAAGACGCAGGTGCCGGTGGTCGGACATGCAATGAGCCGGTTTGATGACAGCGATTAAAGGCGTCGAAGGTCTGCGAGTTTCCGCTGCCACCCTCAGCCGGAGTTTCCCTTGCGGGGGAGCAATCAATCGCTTCCTCATGCGAAAGACGGGTGCTTTGCGGCGAGCTTTCCTCCAAGTGGCGACGTGATCTCGTCCAATCTAGCGGCTCGCAATGCGCAGGACCTGCGTCTCCGTCCAACGAGACTGTCTCAGCTGCGCCTAGGCGTCCAGCCAGTTCGCTGAATCAGCTTGTCCGGGTTGCGGACTCATATAGCCTCCGGTTCAAGCTTCAGCTGAGCAAAGCAAGCAAATCTCGCTCACGTAGCTGACTTTTCCGTTCCTTGAACCGGCAACGGCTCTCGCACGCATGGAGGCCGGCCAACGACAAGGATCAGGCTCAACCGGAAACGCACCATGGATTTTCCGACGTTTCCAAAGAGCCGCGCTTAGCCTAGTAATAGACCAGAGCGGGCGTGAACCTCGTCGCCTAGGTCAAAGCTGTCCAGAAGCGTGGCCGCCGCCGCGTATGGTGGTTTGCTAGCCTCGTAGACATAGCTAACAACCCGGATGCCAGGTGTCTCATATCGTTTCCTAGTGCTTGAGAATAGAATTGTCGGACTTGGCGTAGAACCCTAGCACGGGTCCGAGATCAAAGATCGTCCCCGGCGCAAGGCGCCGGACGGACGTGGGCCATGTTTCGGTTGAGACGCCATCGATGCCTCGCGCCAGCGTGCGGGCAAATCGGGGCATCAGCGGTGCGAGTGTCTGCGCCAGGATCGCAGCGGCCGTAGTCTGAAGCGCGAGCGAAGTCCGGATGCGGCCGGGATAGAGACGTCGTGCCGCTGCATAGTCTTGCGCCTGACGGTAGATCACGCAATCGCGCACGAAATCGCAGGCCTGCGCGGCCGCGCGCCTGACCGAGAAGCCATCGTCCGAATAGGCGCGTTCCATCGCCGCGCGATGGATCTCTATCCGAGCGAAGAAAGCACGATCGGCGGGAGCCCAGTCGCCTGCTTCGGGCACACAGCCACCAAAGTCTTGCTTGATTTCCCGGTGCAGCGCATCAAGCCAATTCAGCCATGTCCCCTGGAACACCTCGTTCTCGGTACGGCGTAGCGCGTCCAGCGTGAAGTTCGTCCGCTCACCTTCCGGGCGTGTCAGGCCCAAATGAAGACGCACAACGTCGACTGTCTTTGGGCCTAGAACCTCCTCGCCCCAGACCGCGTGGCCGCGGCTGGTCGAGAACTTCTGCCCGTCGAGCAGGTAGAACTCGTTCACATGATAGCGAATGCGCGGCGTCCAGTGGGAGAACACCTCGGCATAGAGAGCGGGGTAGAGTAGCGCGTGGTAGAAGGAATTGTCGAAGCCGAAGAAATGGACAATCTGCCAGTCATTGCTGGGCATCGCCGCATTCCAGTCGCGACCAAGTAAGCGAGCTAGTGCCTGGATCTTGTAAAGAAAACCGAAGGCCATCTCTGGCCAAACCCAGATTACCTGCCCTGGGGGCCCTTCGGCCGGCAGGCCCCAGTCCGAGGGGTGGGTAATGGGCACAGAAAAGTCGCCGCGTTGGAGTAGACGCGCGAAGAGATCCATGATCCGAACGGGGGCTCCCGACGCCCTCAAATGCCGGTCGATATTGTCGTAGCATCGTTCCAGCGCAAGTTCGGCACGGAGCACGGAGCCGACCACCGGCGCCTCGGCTGATTGACGGGACCGGGCTGCACGCAGGTCGTGGCATAGGTTCGGCGAGCCGCATTCCTCACAGATGTTGCCGCTAGTGGAGCCGCCGCAATCGGGGCAGAGGCCGCTTACATCCGTTTCGTAAAGGTAGTCGCCTGTCACTGCATCGAAAAGCGCAGGGCTCTGGCGCAGATCTACCGCCGAGCTGCTCAAAAGACTACGGAAGCACGCGGCCTGAAACTCTGCATAAGCGTCATCGCCCAACGTGGGTAGGAAGCTGTGGACCTCGCAGTCAAGAAGTGCAAGCGTGGTGCGGATCTCGTTCGCATAGTGGCGCGCCACCTTTGCAGGCGTCGATTCATCGGCATCGGCACGCGTGGCTACGTAGCTCTGGTAATCGTCGCTTCCCGTCAGGTGATAGGCTTCGGCCCCTTTCATGCGTAGGAAACGCGTGTAGACATCGGCGCCGAAATAGGGGCCAGAAAGATGCCCTAGATGCAGATCGCTATTAGGCGTCGGCGGCGTGGAGAAGACGAAGATCGGCCGGCGGGGAGCCGCGATCTTTGCAGCGGCATCGAGGGCCGCCTTGCCGTCACGCCAGTAGACATCGAGGAAATTTAGGTCTTCGTCCCCATCATTGCGCAGCACATGCGCTTCAAAAGGGTGGAACAGAACGACATCGCCGGCCTCGACCGGGATTTCCCCGAGGTCGGTCCTGACCTTGCCAGCGCCAGACAGGACCACGAAGGCCTCTATTTCGTCGTGCCGATGGGGCTCGGATGTGACGCCCGGTCCAACCTTTCCGAATGAAAACCCCGTGCCAGTGCTTCCCGTTCCAAGCGTGGCCATGTCGATACCGAACGCCCGCGACAGCTCCGTTCGAGAAAACGTGGATTTGCGCATGACGAACCTCAGCTGTTGAAGCAGTTGTATCTTCGGCTGCCAACACAACAGCCTCTGCTGCAAGTTGCGAAGAGAGGCGGCAGCCCGGACCCGTTGGCGGCCCCCGCCAGAATGTCCGGCTCTGGCCCCCAGGCGGGCGGAGACGGGCGCGCCAGTAGGGCTTTAGGCGTCAGAGAAGACCGCCCGGCGACCACCTCCGTGATCGACGTGCCGAAGCGCGTAACGGGGGTGCGGCGATGCTCAGTAGCCCACAAATCAGAGCGCCATACTCTCCGCATTTTTGAGCGGTCGATCAGTTTCGTGTGCATGCTCGCCTGACTGCGTGAGCTCAATCGCGATAGAAAATGCCGTTTGGCGGCTTGAGATTGTCGAGATCGGCCACTTTGCCCTCTGGCGGATTAAGGGCGCGCTTAAGCACGTTGTATTCAGCGCGGGTCGGTCCACCGGTTGAAGCACGCTGGAACACCAAGTAGAGCGTCCGCCTGGAACGATTGCTCTTGTTCGGTTTTGAGTAATGCGGTGCGTGATCATCGAAGATGAAGATGTCGCCAGCCTTCCATAATACCGGTTCCCAGGAAAACATTTTGGCGACTTCAGGATCCATCACCCCGACGGCATCCATGGGAAATACTCCGTTCTTGTGGTTGCCGGGGCGGAAGAAAAGTCCGCCGTTGTCCGGGTCGGAGCCGTCAATGCCGATGGCAACGACCGCATGGACCATCCGGTCGGGCACTCTGTGTGGAATGTGATAAATGTCCTGATGCGGGCGATAGCCGCCGCTGTCGGGATAGTGGAAGATCAGCAACTCCTTGAGCCTGCGCGAGCCTTCGCCAAGCAATTTCTCAACCGCAGACTTTATGCGCTGATCTTGTAGTAGCAAATGACGCAATGGATCATGGAATTCGAGAAAATTCTCGACCTTAGAGGTGATCTTTCGATTGTCCGGCGCTTTCTCGAACCACATGAGCCATTTATCATCGCTGACATCCTAGCGTGATACATCTTCAACAAAGCTGGAGATACGTTCCAGAGCTGCGGGATCGAAGAATCTTTCGAGCCTTACATATCCGTCTTGTGCCACTTTTCTCTTTGTACATCAGTCCACATGCGAAAAGCCTCCTGTTGGAAAGAGTGGTTGGTCGAACATTCCGGTTAGGGCAATCGGGCGCTGGTCAGGTTGTGGGTCGACGGAAACAGTCTCCACGGCATATGGGACGACGCTAAGTGCGTCTCGCTCTCAGGCCTCCGCTGCAGCGCAGGCGGAATCATTCCTTGGATGCCACCGCCGATGACCAGTAGTCGGCCGGTCATATCCCGCTGCCCATTTCTTCTGCGACGGTGTCGGACCATCTCTCGACAGAGGTAGGGCTGATGAAACCGGGATGCTCGGGGTTGGCGCGCGGCGCGCGCCCCAGAAGGCTGTCCAGGATGCGACGCGCTCGCCAGGCCAGCAGGCTTAGATTCGGATCAGCCAGCCCACGCCGTCCTAGGCTCGCGTTCTGTACGAAGATGCGTATGTCACGCGGTCCGTCCCAGCACACCGAAAAATCTTCGCGAATAACCAATTCGTTGTCGATCTTTTCCAGCCGGTCCGCCATCGGTTCCAAGAAGCCTGGCACCGCGTTCTCGTAACCGGTGGCCAGGATGACGATGTCGGCCGTGACTTCTTCGACCTCCTCCATGCCGTGCCGCAGGGTGAGGCTGTGGCCTGCGCCGGCGTTGATGCAGTGCGAGACAGTGCAGCCCGGCCGCAGTCTAATATCGCATCGGTTTGGCTCTAGAAACGCGTGGCGGTATAGCGCCTGATAGATCGCGCGCAACGTGCTTTCCGAAATGCCGTCCGAAGCAAGCACGAAGCGCCGCAGGAACAGCTTGCGCTGCGACTCGCTCATTGCCGCGAAACGATCCGAAAAGCAGGGCATGAACAACTCGTTTGTGAACGGGCTGTTGTCGATGGGCAGGTAGTTTTCGCGTTGCGAGGCCCAAGTGATCGAGGCAGGTCGCCGTTCTCTTGCCAGACCAACAAGGTGCAAAACCACCTCGGCTCCGGACTGTCCCCCGCCGATCACGCAGACATGCTTTTTGTGCACCTCAGGATTAATGTGCAGCAATTCAGATGAGTGGAACAGGTTGCGTCCAGTCCAGCCCTGAAACTGAGGCGGAATATGCGCCTGCTTGCCAATGCCGAGCACGACGTTTCTGGCGCCGATAACCGCGTTATCGGTGTGCACCCGAAACTCGCCGTCAAAGCGGATTTCGCGCACCGTCTCGCCGCCGCGGACAAGCGGGTTCCTGTAGAAGGCCCAGTTCAGGTATTGCTCGAACTCAGCTCTGAGCACGGCTTCGAACTGTGCATTCAGGAAGTGGTACAGACGCCCGTTCTCATGCAGGTAGTTCACGAAAGTGTAGGCTGATCGCGGGTTTACCAGCGTGACCAAATCCTTGAAGTGGCTGACCTGGAGCTCCGAGGAATCGAATGCGCTGCCTGGGTGCCAGCGGAAGTCGACTTGCCGATCCAAGAACAGTGCCCCTTGCCCAATTTGCTCGTGCATCTGGCACGCAAGGCTCAAATTAGACAGCCCCGCTCCCACTCCAATGCAAGAGAGCTCCACTTGTTTTGCTCCTCTAGGTGCTTCCCAATTAGGCGATGTTCGCGAGGTATATCGGCTCTGGCCATCGGCTTCAGTCCCCACGCGGGCATTCTAGACTTCGGTGCCACTGGATTTGGTAAGATTTTGTCCCCGCTTTCGTATGGTCGGGTATGAAGCCCATGGATACCGGCCAAGTGATGAGATCGACACTCATGTCCCCGACTTGTGGGCGTGGGCGGTATCGACATATCTCCGCCGCTTCGATGATCGCGTCTCGGTCGGCGAGCTGCTTTCCAACCTTATTCCGTGTTTTAATCGGCGAAGTCGCCCGCCTCCACCATGATGCGCCGACCTTTGACCGACTTGGGGATCAGCCAGGGCGGCCTCGAAATGCGGCGACAGCATTTTTCCCTAGGCCTGCTCATAGGAGGGCATCCGCTGATGTGTTCGGAAGATCCTCTGCATCAAACGTGCCAGAAGGAACTTTCATGAAAGTAACAGCTAGCGGGTTTGTGATCCTGTCGGGTATCCGACAATGAGGGGAAAACCTTGCGCCGGCGGCCGATTTGCCGCGTCGCCGTCCTCTTGGCAGAGCCGGTAGTTAATAGGGCAGCTCCGCATCGGAATTTTCTCTTAGGACGGCCAGCAACCCAGGTTCATGGACTGTGGCGCGGAAAAACGCTCTTGCCACTTCTCGCGGCGGGAATCTGAAAAGACGCCTTCAGAAGCCGGGGGCCCAGGAGGTCTCTCCCGTCTTGCGGAAGATGGAGGCGAGATCCGGATTTTGAGACGCAGAATCCAGCTAAAGATGGTCACACAGCTATGTCGAGGCCGTGTGCCCCATCCTGCAGCACCACGAGCCTGACGGTGCTCGCGACCAGCGAGACGCATTCGGTCCGCAGCTTTGTCGAGGCTGCCTTCAGGCGGGTCGGGAAGGAGCGAACGCGGGAATAACCAGGCGCTGATCCAAATAGACAAACGTTCTTTCGTGCCAATCGAGGTTGACCTGCTGATCGGTGATGCCTCCAAGGCGGCCATCAAGCTCGATTGGAGCCGACGACTACTTTCGATGAGCTCGCCTCGTAAATGATCGAGGCCGACTCCCGCGCGTACGGGATCACGCTCGCGTGGCGCGAAAACGCAATGATTTTGCCGGGCATTTGCAGTCCAAAGCAGCATTCGCCGGCCCGCCTCTCTCAGGCGGTCGGCCGGCACCCAGTCAGGACCCGGTCGATTGGATCGGCAAATTCACACATCCTACAGAGCAGAAAACCATCCGCCCCGTTCATGCGATCGACTATTTCGCAAAAAACTGGGCTTTTAAAGAGATCGCCGTATTCGTCGCATAGAAGGTTGCCCAGTACGTGACGCCGCTCAAAATCCATGGAGCAGAGAGTAACCTCGCCGTTTGGAAGGAGAACATTCCGATACTGTCGTTCGTCCACGCATATCAGCGCTCCGACGACTGGCTGCCGTGGTTCTACAATCTTGGGATTTACGCTTCCACCCCTGCTGCTCACCGGTCGCGCGCGAACTAGGGCTTCGGCAGGGATAATGTCGGCGACATCGGGATGGGGCTCGCCCAAAACTACGAATCGAATTGATGGGATGTCGGCGTCGACGAGTTGACCAACCAAATCGCGATACTTGTCTCCGACAAGGCGGCTATTCATGTGGGCGCCATCATCAAAAACATGAACCACGAATACCCCCAACCGCAGCGCCTGCAAGCGTTGTAGATCCCGCCCCTTCATTCCCACAAGCGTCGTGAAAATCCTGATGCCGTGGCCTTTGGCGGAAGCGTGCTCGACCATTTCGGTGCAATCCGGATTGAGCCATGGCTCAGAATACCCGGCAAAACTAATGTCGACGGAGGTTGGTACGCGCGCCAGACAGCGCTTGAAATCTCCAAGACTAAGATGCTTCGTATCAGATACTTTTCTTTGCCGGTCAGCGAACTTGTCCTGCGGACAATATGAACATCCCACGATGCATCCTGTGGTCGTCGTTATCTCCAAAACTCTGCCGGCTGGGATAGCAGAGCGCAGTTCCGGTAAAATCATTTGTTATGACTCCCACTCGTCTGGCCATTCATAACGTCCAGCATGGTGTCTTTGGCTCATGATACCGACGGTCAAGACGTTTCGAATGAACCCAGCCATCTCCGCCTGGGCAGCAGTCAACGGCCGGCTTCCTCAATCTGCCGAGCGAACTATGAACAAACTTTGGGCACATCGGCGCGGCAGGGCGGCGCAACCGCAATGTCGCGCGTCAGCCATTGCCAAAGGTGTAGCCGTGACCGTTGAGCGGGCGCGCCGCCGAGATGGCGTAGCAGACCATCAATCGTCTCGCGCGTTCTCATGCGGTCAGCCCCCACTCAATATTGCCGTATCTCCAGCAAAGGCCGTGCCAGCGCGCTTAGCCGCAGCAACTGCATGAGTAGGCTTCGAGAACCTCTCGCCCAAGGCGGCCGGTGTTTGGACCAGACATGTTTTTTTGTCGCTGTCAGCTTATGGACTGGATCACTCATCGTCAGACGCTTGAGGACAGACTTGGCTGTCTCCCCTGCGGTAATGTTGGAGCCGGCTCATCATCTAGCATCATTTCGGCGCCGGCTGTGTGCGCGGAAGATCTACACGACCTGACCGCCGCGTGCAGCGATTGCCCGCCGGCTCATAGCTGATCTTTTCTCCTGAAGCCGGCGTGAGGCCCGGCCGTCGAGTGCGTGCTGCCGGATGCTGCGTATGCTGTTTCGCTAGACGGCGGATACCGCGTCACCTCCATATTTTCGCGACAGAGGTTTGGTGGCGTCGCAGGCCTTCCTGCTACATCACCGCAGTGCTCGGGAATTCGTATCTGATCCGCGTGAGGCGAAGACCTTCTCTCTCGACTGGCTCGCCGAGGCCGTCTGTCCTGCGGGGCCTCGAACGATTTCTCATTTGGCATGGCGCATGCGCATCGATCCGCAAACCCCGTCATAAGGAGAAATCGGAGCTGGCCGCCACTCCACCTCCTCCTATCACGAGGGCAGACGGAAAGCAGCGCCTTCAAATGAGGAACAAAATCACTTTACCTCGAATCTTGCGTCTCGACCACAACCTTAGCCATGGAACCGCGTCCGACCATCGCCAATGATCGCGCCCCAATGCAATTGCCCGGCGCAAAATGGCTACGCGCGATTACGCCATGCATCCCTTACGAGGCTACGACAGCACCTCAGAGAGCCTCGCCGCCATCGTGCAGACCGATCTAAGCCCACTTGATCCAGCACAAAGGAATTTCAAACATGCACCAAGATACCGTCCGTGGGAGAGCTTTCGCTATGCCCCTGACCAGCCCGGCCTACCCGGCCGGCCCATATCGCTTCCGAAATCGGGAGTATCTGATCATCACCTATCGCATCGATCCGCAGAAACTGCGCGACCTCGTGCCGGAGCCGCTTCGGGTGCGCGAAGCTCTCGTGAAATTCGAGTTCATTCGCATGCCGGACTCGACCGGCTTCGGCGACTATACGGAAAGCGGGCAAGTCATCCCGGTCACGTTCCGCGGACGCAAGGGCAGCTACACCCATTGCATGTTTCTCAACGACCATCCGCCGATTGCCGGCGGGCGCGAGCTGTGGGGCTTTCCCAAGAAGCTCGCAAGTCCGACTCTTCGGACCGAAACCGACACTCTGGTGGGCACGCTCGACTACGGCCCGGTCCGCGTCGCGACTGGTACCATGGGCTACAAGCACTGAGCCGGGGACCTCGCGAGCGTAAAGGCCTCGCTGGGCGAACCGAACTTCCTCCTCAAAATCATTCCGCATGTCGACGGCACGCCGCGCATCTGTGAGCTCGTGGAATATCACTTGGAGGACGTCGAGCTCAGAGGTGGGTGGACTGGTCCGGCAGCCCTGAACCTTTGGTCCCACGCCCTGGCCCCAGTCGCCGAACTGCCGGTGCTGGAAGTCGTTTCGGCGGTTCACATCGTCGCCGATCTCACGCTCGCGCTCGGGGAGGTCGTCCACGACTACCTCGCGGCAGCCGAGCCTCACTATCGGAAAGGAAGAACCCATGTGTTCGCAGAATGAAATTTCATCTTACAAGCACGTTAGCGGGGTTGGCCGGGTTCTCGACAAGGTGGCGATGATCACCGGAGCCGCGAGCGGCATCGGCAAAGAGATTGCGCTCATATTCGCTCGCGAGGGGGCGAGAGTGGCCATTGCGGATCGTGATCACAGCCCGGCGCAAAAGGCCGCGTCCGAGATCGATCCGATGGGCAAACGTGCGCTCGGGGTTGGCATGGATGTCAGCAACGAGGAGCAGGTGGAAAGCGGCTGACACAGGACGGCCAACGCCCCAGGCGGCGCTGGCCGTTACCGAGGAGGTGAGCCACGGACACCTGGAGCGGCGGACGGCGCGTGTCGTGCGTGCGCCAGGACTTGGCCGCAAGCACGGCTTTGCCGGCCTCGCGGCCATCGGCGAAGTCAAGCGCACGCGTGTGATCGACCGCAAACGGCAGGAAGAGCGCTGCCTCTATGTGCTCTCGCCGATGTCCGCCAACGACCTGCTCGCCGTCGTGCGCCGTCATTGGGGCTGTCGAGAATGGCCTGCGCTGGCAGCTCGACATGATCTTCCGCGAGGACGACTACCGGACCAGAAAGGATAACGGCCCCGAAAACCTCGCTCTGCTTCGGCGCTTCTGCCTCAATACCTTTCGAGCCGACAGCAAAAAGGACACCATGCGCGGCAAAATGATGCGTGCAGGCTGGAACGATGCTTATCTCTACTCATGACTCAAGTGCGATAGCCCTGGCCGCAAGGGGGGAGATTGGCCGTCATCGCTGCTTTCGCCAATCTCCAAGGCTAGAAGTTTGGAGCCGCCAGTGAAGCTGCCATCTCCCCCCGGGAGAGATGGCCGGCAGGACAAAGGGGGCTGTCCCGCCAGCGTTAGATCACATTCAATTCCCTGAACGCCCGCCCTTCGGCGACACGGCTGTACCCGAACGCCGAGCAGTCCACCGTGCGATAACCGCCATGCACGATCAGCTCGGCCAGCGCCTTGCCGACCGCCGGCGCCTGCTGCAGGCCGTGGCCGGAAAAACCGTTGGCGAAGAGGAAATTCCCGACCTGCGGATGCGGGCCGATCACCGCGTTCTGGTCGAGCGTGTTGTAGTCGTAGTGGCCGGCCCAGGCGCGCGTCGGCTTGATCGCCTCGAAGGCGGGAATGCGGGTCGCCAGCACCGGCCAGATCACCTCTTCGAACAGCGGCCAGTCGGGCTCGAAATCGTTGGGGTCGGCGGGGCCGTCGCCCTCTTCGGGTTCGGCCCCGCCGGTGATGTAGACCGAGCCTTCGGGTCGGACATAGATTCCTGAGGGATCGACCAGCATCGGCATGTCGTCATGTTTCTCGCGCGCCTCGAAGATGAAGACATTGCGCTTGCGCGGCTCCACCGGCAGCGCCAGTCCGGCCATTGCAGAAACCTTACCGGCATTCGGCCCGGCGGCGTTGACAACGATGCCGGCGTCGAGCCGCTCGCCATTGTCGAGGCCGACGCTGGTGACACGGTCGCCCTGCCGCTCGATGCCGATCACATCGGCGGAGATGAAATCGATCTTTTTCTCGCGCAGCGCCTTGCGGAACAGCATCAGCATGGCATGCGCGTCGAACCAGCCCTCGCCCGTGCGGCCATAGGCGCCGGCGGTGATGCCCTCGGCCGACAGCCACGGAAACCGGCGGACGAGCGCCTCCGCATCCTCAAGCACGATGTCGGCGCCCTCGGCCATCTGCGTCTGGTGGTTGGCCTTGAGGATCGGCAGCCCGTTCTCGCCGGCAAGGATGAGATAGCCGCCTTCGCGAAAGCCGATATCGGCGTCGGCCCCGAATTCTTCCGTAAGCCGCCGGAACAGTTTCAGCGTGAACTGCGACAGGCGGATGTTTTCGGGAATCGAAAACTGCAGGCGGATCGAAGCGCAGGACAGCGTCGTCGCCGCATGGGCGAACTGCGGGTCGCGCTCGACCAGCGCGATCGAGCCCGAAAACCCTTCCTCGCGCAGATAATAGGCGATCGAGGAGCCGACGATGGCTCCGCCGATGATGACGATGTCGTAGCGCACTTTCTTTTCGCCTTTCCGGTTAGAACCGCCCGTGTCGATCATGCAGCCGGCAGGATGATCTCGAAGCGCGTGCCGCGCTCGGAGTCAACCAGGCGAATCGTGCCATCATGCGCTTTCAGCAGTGCCAGCACGATGCCGGGGCCCATTCCGGTGCCGCCTGAATCGCGGCGCGTGGTGAAGAATGGCTCGAAGATGCGCGCCCGGTTGCTGGGCGAAATGCCGGCTGCCATCGTCGCTCACCAGGACAATGGCCTTGCCGTGCGCGGTCGCGACTGCGAGGAAGGCAAAAGCCTGTCCTCGTTGGGCTCAAGGTCGGCGACATCGACAGCGGGCGCCAAACCCACGCCAAGGGCGAGAAGGACGCGTGTGATGCTGTCGCGCAGCTTTTCCGGATGTTACGGCGGCTTCTAGCGGCCGCCTCCACCACAGGATTTGGCTTTTTCAAACGGGCGCGGCTCGTTCTTCGAGGGGCTAGCATGGGATGACATCTCACAAATGCGTTCGAAAACTCCCATGCATGAAGCGTGCCGGAAAAGAAGTCTGCCCAAGCAATGAGTTCTCGAATTCCAGCTCGTCCGGAACCGGACATTGTCGGATAACCGACGATGCGGGCAGATGGATGCTCGCGGCAGTAACCCTTCCACACCGCAGGCCGGGCAGGGTCAGGTCTGGCATCCACGGGCTGGCCCTTCGCGGCAGCATGGTAGGCCAGATAGTTTTCACTGCGTCGAAATACAGTCGGCCACGTGTTTGGCATCATGTCAGACGCCCCAGAAGAAGCTGGACCCTCTTTGCGACTGCCAAGGTAAACCCAGGAAATTGAGCCGGGCTCGCTCGAGACGCCACGGTGGTGCCTTGGCCGGCCCTTCTCGTCGAAGGCGTCGACCTTCAGCCAGCTGTAGTCGACAGCAAACCTGTCGCCCAGACGATCGCCGCTATCCCGGCCTCGGCCAGGTCGAGCTCGCGGATCGGATTGGTCACGCATTCCGGATCCTAGTCGATGCGACGGTCCGCGGGCTCTTCCGAGAGGTCGAGACGGTGGCGAGCGACATAGGCGTCGGCTTCATCCAGCAGCGACATCAAGCTTGCGTCGCCGCGGGCAATGTTGTTCGCCAGGTCGGGCGCGAAGCTCATCACGCCGTCCTGGTACTTGCTTGTCGTACCGAGGAGCGTAAGCCCCTGCGCGGCCAGACGACCGGAGTCGATCGTCTCGCCGCCGCGCGCGCCGCTCACCGCAACCGTGACGTGTCCGGTGCCGGGTCTCGGGGTCTCGGCGTCCCACTTGCCGAGGGCGCCCAGCCACCATTAGAAGGCGCGCCCGCAATAGGCCCGCGGCGGGCGATCGTGACGGGGATCTGGAAAGGTCCGGTCGCGGCGGTGATGCTGTTGGCTTCGATCACGCCGTCCGGCGTCTCGACGCGGAATCCGGGCCGCCTGACATTTCTTTGCCCGAGCTTGACCTCCACGCCGCAGCGGATCGCGCATTGATTTGCTTTGCATAAGCGACAAAATAGTCGGCGACCTCCTCCTTTGGACGCAAAGTCATCGGGACCGGTCCCCGGAAACTCCATGTCCGGGAACCGGTCATGCCAGGCCCGGCCATTGGCAACGAGGGAGGTCCCACCGCTCCAAGCTCCAAGCTCCAAGCTCCAAGCTCCAAGCGCCCAGCGTTCGGCAATCCGGCCGCGTTCAAGAATTAGATGAGGCACCCCGCACTTGCTCAGGTGCTCGCTCATAGCCACTCCCCCTTGGCCGCCGCCAACGACAAGCGTGTCCACCTTAGAGACGTCGACACGGCCGCACAGCAGCTGGCGCACACACGACCGCGAATTGATCCTATCCCGATCCCGCCTCTCTCACCCCCGCCTCCTCTTCGGGCTAAAGCTTAAGTTTGATGACCGGCTCCATCACTGCGAAGACCGCGTCGTCCGGTAGGTGGGCACTTGATATTATGGCTACCGGGCAGCTTTCGGATGGACGGAACCTCGCGCTCACAAATTTCTCTGGGAACCAGATGCTTGCGCGGACAGCGCGTCTGGAAGGGGCAGCCGCTCGGCGGATCCATCGCCGAGGAAAATGTCGCTTTCGAGCACAATGTGTTTCTAGACGACACAGGTGTCGGCGATCGGGATGGCCGATAAAAGTGCATCGGTATAGGGGTGGTAGGGCGGCGACAATATCTGGTCTGTGGTGCCCTGCTCGACGATGTGGCCGAGATACGTGACCACCCCACGGTCGGCGGTTTGGCATCTCGAATGTTCAGATGATTGGCCACCCAGTGGGGCCGCCGCAGTGCCATGCGCACAGCTCGGCGGAAAGGCGAAATGCACGTGGGAACATTCATCGTGCAAATGAGAGCATAATGGCAATCGATTAGAGCGATCTCGACGAGCGATATATGGAGGCGCTTCGTCGCGTGGTGGGCTGCATCTGGGAGAATTGAGATCAAAAAATTCATCCTACAGCTGAAACGGTTTCTTAGCGGTCAACCAGCTTCCGAAACCTTCGGCAATGAGCGTCATGATGTTAGCTTGGGTTCTAATGGCATCGACCGGATCGCCGATTGCGGAGGCGACGACCAATCTTTGACCTGGGAAAGCGATCACGGATCCTGCGGCGAGAAGGCATGGGACGAACTCTCCGGTGACAATGGCCGCGGCGAACCGCGCATTTTCGGGAGGGACAATGACAAGCTCTGCGGATCCGGCGCAGATGTTCTCTACGCTGGAAGCAGCAAGGATTATCTGACCGCGGGCGTTGACTCACGGCTCCAGGATCGGATGAACGGCTTCGACCCGAGGTTCGGGTGGAAGCCGCACATCATCGTTCTCGTCGATATCGAACGAGATACCTTCACCTTTCATACGGTGGGGTTCTACAGAGACGGTTTTGGCCCGAACTCCGTTGACGACGCCAGCGTAGTGTCCGGCTATCCGGCGAGGTGGCCACGTAGGGCCTTTGCCTCGGGCGCGCCGGACAGCGGCGCACCACTGCGCACCCCAACCATGCCGGCCGTGGCCGGAGACCAGACGCGTTTGCCCTCCAGCGAGATCATTATCTTTCCCTTTAAACGAGCGTGATTCCGAAGCGTGACAATCGATCTCGACCATTAGACGAGCTCATCAAAAGTCGTCTTTGGCTTCCAACCGTGCTTGGTGGCCGCCTTAGCAGGCCCCGCCAAACGGCAGGCCCACCTCAGCCCTGGACCGAAATAGCCGCTTCTATCCGGATCAGCGCCTGTTTACTCCTGCGTTCGCGGCCTACCTCGTCAACGCCTCCCCTTCCAGACGATCTCCCTCTCGACACGCCTGAAGGCAGCCTCGACAAAGGACGGAAAGCGTCTCGCGTTCGCGAGTACAATCGTCAGGCTCGTGTCCGCAGGATTGCGCCAGGAAAGCGAGCGATTAAATTGCGTGGTGTACCCTGGGCATCAGAATTGGGAGGACTCCGTTCCAACTTCCGCCTTGCGCATGACCGGAGAGATTTCCGGTGGGCGTCGCCTCCTGAGCAAAGCTTTTTCATGTTCGTTACTCTCCGTAAACTCGATTGTTTCGATGGAGCGCATCTACGGTATGAATCCACGCATCACCGTAGAGCTTCGAACAGCATCGGTGCGGTTCCGCAACCAGTCAGCGAGCCAAAAACAGCGGCAATGTCGGCTTCTCAAAGATCCATCTGGTCACGCCGCCAAAGAGCCGCTCACGCAGCCGACGGCTGCCATAAGCGCCCATGACTATCATGTCGGCAGACGTCTCGATTGCGTGCTGCGCAAGCACCGTGGCCGCCGGTTTGCCGGCACTTGGCAGTAGGTCAACCGACACCCGAGCACCGTGCCGAGTGAGATAGGCGGCGATGTCGGCTCCAGGCTCCGCGCCGTTCCCGCTATAGTTCGGCTTCGGATCGACCAGGGCGACACGAACTTGCTCAGCAGCGCATAAGACACCCAGCGCTTCCCGAACCGCACGGGACGCCTCGACTCGCGAATCCCAACCGACCAGGACGCGCCGTGGCCACAGGGTCGCCTCAGCGCCCTTCGGCACAACGAGCACCGGCCTTCCCGTATCGAACAAGCAGCCGTTGACAACGGGAGGTCCGAGATTCTCGTCATTGAGGAGACACGGTCCGATGATCGTGAGGTCGGCGCAGAGCGCCCGCTGTCGTGCCACTTCGCCGAGGCTTGCCGGACCGCAATAGTTAGTGTCAACGTCATAGGCGAGCGACATAGCTCTCAGCAGTTTCTGGATATCTTTGGAGCGTTTTTCCATTCTGGCCACGTCCTGTGTAAATCGATCGATTTGCCGAAACCGATCGTTCAATCTGGCAATTGCCTGTCCACGTCCTCCAGGCCACTCGGGGACACCATCTCCGATCGACGGACACGACATAAGGAGCATCGGAGGCGGTATGATCAGTACGGAAAGGTGCGCGCCGACTTCGGCACACAAGCCGGCGGCAGTTCTGACGTCCTGATCGGAATTGTCAGCGCCGGTCGCACAGAGTACGCTTTTAAAAGCCATTTGCCTGCTTCTCCTGAGTATTCGTTTAGGGCGTTTCAGGCCGCAGGACCGGCTCACCGCGCGCGGGAGGGGAGTGGCACCACACCCACCACTTAATTCAGTCGTCCGGCTTCTCGAGCGAATAGCCAGCCGACCTGACGGTGCGAATGACGCTGCCGGGCGAAGCCGTTTTCAGGGCTTTTCTGATGCGACTGATATGCACATCGACGGTGCGTGCACCGACATGGATGTTGGGCGGCCAGGCCGCGCCGATAAGTTCGTCCCGGCTGAAGACCTTCCCGGGAGCTTCAATCATAAGCCGCAGCACGTTGAACTCGATGGGTCCGAGGTGGATGTCGTGGCCGTTACCGCGAACCCGGTGGGCGTCGAGCTTTATCTCGAGGCCGCCACAGGAGAGCCAACCGCCATTTTCAAGACCATTTACACCCCGCTTGGTCAGCGCCAGCCTCGCGCGTAGACAGTCGAGCAGCTTGGCCGGGGCGATCGGCCGCACAAAGCTCTCGTCAATGCCAGCCTTCAGGAGATCGAGGTGCTGGTTCGCCGCGCCCGGCGCGATCAGGGCGATGATGGGCAGGTCGGCGGTCCGCGGCTCCCCCTTGAGCCGGGCGCAGATTGCAGACCCGGTTATGCTCGCTGGCCCGCAGTCCAGCACCACAGCCTTGAAGTCCCGCTGGTCGGCCAATGCAAATGCATCCTTCACGCAGCCTGCCGGCTCACTGGCGAAGCCGTCCGCCTCCAGAACGTGGCTATACATCAGATAGAACTCCGCATCGTCCGAACAGATCAGCACCAGCGGCTTCATCGGCACTATCCCAAGAGCCCCATCGGCCCGGACCGGGTCGGCGGCGTAAGGTGGCCAGCGACGCCTGCTTCCATCACGCGCGTGCTACCTCGGGATAGGTTTCGATGGCTGCGATTGCGTCGCCGA
This sequence comes from Mesorhizobium sp. WSM4845, assembly GCF_055811455.1. NCBI lineage: Bacteria > Pseudomonadati > Pseudomonadota > Alphaproteobacteria > Hyphomicrobiales > Phyllobacteriaceae > Mesorhizobium > Mesorhizobium sp. WSM4845. Next base: position 82,482 of record NZ_JBVVQA010000020.1, on the reverse strand, counting down.
CCAGTTTCGTGCCGGCCTCGGCGAGCTTGCGGAGGGTCTCGAAGCCGAACCGATGCACGTCGCGCAGGGTCTTGGACAGAACGACCAGACGCCCGGCGGTGAAAAGCACGCGCCCGAAGTCCTCATGGCTCATTTCGATCATCGGCGATGCCATCAGGCCGGAGCGCTCTTCGATCGCAAGGGCGACGGCAGTGTAAAACTTGTCGAGCCTCCACAGCACGTCCGGATCGGGATCGCCGATTATTGGTATCGTACGGCGCTGTTCTTTGCTGACGATGAAGTCGGCCAGCAACTCGGCGTCCGCTTTGCCGTCCCATGACCCATGGGAATCTTGAGCACGGATCAACCGCACGAGGCATTTGACGAACGGGCTGGCAAGGGCCGCCTCGTCCTCGTTGACAGCAGGGCTAACCGCGACTTCAAACATTTCGCTCTTCCTCGTTTCAGTCCTCGTCCTCGAAGGACGGTTTCTCTCCGGCGACACCAGCTTCGGCCAGCACCTTGCGCAGCCAGGGCGGAGGACATGTCCTCAGCATCGTCTGCGTGCGCAACAGCACCTCTTGGATGGGTTGTGGCTGCGGCACCTTGATTGGATGGATTTTTGCCGAGACAAGCTTGGCTGCCGAAGGTCCGCCGATCGCCAGACAAAACAGGAGGTGGCAGCCCTTCAGCGCTTCCACCTTCGGTGCGATGCGGTCATCCCCCTCGGTCCGATGTTTCCCCCTTTCGTCGGAGACGTCGTCGAAGGCAAGGGCTTCCAGGAGGTTCCATTCCTCGCGCGTCACATCGTAGATGACAAAGCGCTTGGCGGACCCGAAATGTGCATTGAGCTCCTTCATGTCCTGGGTTGCGATTGCCACGCGCAAAGCGCCTGCTTGTCGTTCACGCATCGGACCTTGAACCTCGTCAGTGACGAGTGAGAGGCGACGAACGGGGCCCACCTGGCGTTTCCCGCTTGCGGAATGGATCAAGTTCCTCAGGCGTCGGCGCATGCCGGTCGGCTTGGAACATGTTGGCAACCTCGAAAACCAGATCACGGGTCCCTTGATAGAGGATTGAGAGCGTGTGCTGGCTGCCGAGCCGGTCGAAGACGGGGAAGCCGACGCGCATGAGCGGAATGCCAAGGCGCTGCGACGCCTGGCGTCCGTGTGAATGGGTGACCAGAAGATCAGCGCCGCCGGCAAGCGTTTCCAAATCGCCGAGATCGCCGTTCTGAATCGACTCCGCCGGTACCTTTTCCAGAATTTCCGACATATCGGTCGTCGTGACCGCCGCCGCGATTTCGGAGCCCATGTCCACGAAGAAGGTTGCGTATTGGTAGAGTTGGTCTGGTTCAGCAGCGATCGCAATTTTCTTGCCTCCGAAATGGAAATGTCCGTCGAGCAGCGCATCCTGCAATTGCGCCCGCCGGCGGCGCACACTGGCCGGCACAGGCTCGCCAGAAATCGTGGACAGCAGGGAAACGAACTGATCGGCGCGCTTCAATCCGGTCAGTGACTCGAACAGCACGTAAGGGACACCGGTCACCTTGTGCAGCACCTCGGCCGGCCGGCGCATATGCTCGCCGATGGCGATGCAGTGCTCGGCCGCGCCGAGCTCACGGATGTCCTCGACGCTCGTCCCGCCATAGGTGGTCGGAACCCAGTGGTCTGGTACAGTACCGTCGAGCGAGCCTGAGAGGTCCGGCAAAATCACCGGCTGCAGACCAAAGCTTTCAACCATCTCGCGCAAATGCTCGATGTCAGCCACAGTGAGGTTCCAGCCGGGCAGGATTGCGATCTTCTTTGACTGGCGCGCCCGCTCGCCAGGCCGCGTAATGCCTTCGATCATCGCGGTGACAGCCTTGGCCCAGCCCTCTTCGAGGGCGCCGCTGAAATCCGGCGTGTTGGCCAGCACGATCTCAGTACCCGCGAGTTCTTCCGCCCGTTTCAGCCTGATGTCGGCGATGTCGCCTGCGGAATCTTCGCCACGGGTTTCCACCAGCGCCGTCGTGCAGACCCCGATCAGCTTTGGCTTCGTGCGAGTCTTGAGGTTGAGGATCGCCTCTTCCAGATTGTCTGACCCGCCGAGGATGGTTGTCACTTCATCCATTGCGGTGGTCTGTAGGGGAATCGTTTCCTTGAAATGCCGCACGAACAGCACGAGCGCGAAGCTGGTGCAGCCCTGGGTGCCGTGGAACAGCGGCACTGCGCCGTCGATCCCTAGAAAGGCCAAGGCGGCACCCAGCGGCTGTGACGATTTCAGTGGATTGACCGAGGCTGATTTGGTCTGGGCAAGGATTCGGGTCATCGGATTTCCTCGACACTCGCCGAAATCGTCGGCGTCGTGCCGGCGAATTCCTGGGAAGCGAGCACTGTCGCCGTCTCGTTCTTCGTGCTCGCCTGTTCGTCCTTCACACCAGGCTGGCAATCCCACGGGGCCCGCTCCCGCACCTGGGACCAGATCGGGTTGTGAATGGCGAGGTCGATCTGGCGAACGAGTTCCACCATGCCGTCATAACCGGCGTATGGGTGTTGGCGCTCCTGGTTGATGTCGAGCCAGGGCGTCTTGGCCTTGAGCGCGACGAATTGCGTGCGCCCGCCCGATAGCATGATATCGGCCTTGCCTTCTGAGAGCATGGCGTAAAGGTCGCGCGCTGCCATCTGCTCGAACATGTGGTTGTCGTCCTTTAGGATCTGTTTGATGCGCTCCTTGTCTTTGACCGTGGATTTCTTGACCGAGGTGCCCACGATCTCCATGCCGATCTCCATCAGCGCATGGACGACCGACCAGGACTTCACACCACCCGTGTTGAGCAGCACGCGCTTGCCTTGCAGCCCCCGCCGGTAGGCCTCGAGCTTCTCCCATGCAATCGCCTCCTGCTCAGCGATCAGCGTCTCTGTGCGGTCGAGGATCTCCGGATCGGCGCCCTTCCTCACCAGCAGCTTAGCAATTTTGCGAAGTGCTTCCGAAGTGTCTGAAATCCCGTAGAAGGAGCCTTCGAAGAAAGGGATGTCCCAGCGCTCGTCCATCTTGCGGGCTAGGTTGATGAGGGCCGTCGAGCACACCACCATAGCCGCCCGGGCGCGGTGCGCAGAGGCAATGTCGAGATAGCGAGCGTCGCCCGGAATGCAGGCGCGAACCCGGATCCCGAGCCGATCGAGGAGCGGCTTTATCAGCCAGAATTCGCCGGAAAGGTTGAATTCACCAAGGATGTTGATGTCGTACGGCCCGGCGTCGTCGGGTTCCACCGTGCCGATGACATGGTCGAGCAACGCCTCGGCGGCGAGCTTGTTGCCGAGGTTCTTGGAGCCGGCTAGGCCCGGGGCATTGACCGGGACCACGGCCAAGCCGAATTTTTCGGCGGCGCGTTTGCAGACTGCCTCGATATCATCGCCGATGAGCGCCGTCACGCAGGTCGAATAGACAAAGACTGCCGGCGGCGCATACGCTTCCTTGATTTCGCGGATCGCCTTGAAGAGCTTCCGCTCGCCCTGCCCCATCACCACATCGAGTTCGGTAAGGTCGGTCGTGAAGCTTGTGCGCCACAAGGTTGGCCCAGACGAAGCTGCACCGCGGTTGTCCCAGGAATTGCCCTCGCAGGCGAGCGGCGCATGGACCAGGTGCGCAACGTCAGTGATCGGCTGCAGGACGATCTTGGCCCCGTCAAAGGCGCAACCGCCCGCTGCCGCTCCCGGCGTCAGCGGCCTTGCGCAGCCCTCCTTGCGCGCCTTGGCATCCTTGCCGCGGTTCTTGTCGCAGGCGGGCTCTTCGAAAACGTCCTGGATCTTGGCACTGAGCGATGCCATTGCGTCAGTCCCCAAAGCCCATTCGGCAATGAACCGCCTGGGCGAAAAGCCGGCCGTGTCTTCTAGCGGGTGAGGTCATAGGAATAGTCCGTCACGCCCGTCTGGCTCGTCTCGCGATCGAGCTTGTCGAAGATCTTGTCGAGGATCGTCGTCAGCACGCGTAACCCGCCTTGGTAGCCCATGAGAGCAAAGCGATGGTGGTGGTGTCGGTCGAAGATCGGAAACGTCAGCCGGACCAGCGGCGTGCCGGTGTCGCGCTCCAGATACTTGCCATAGGAATTGCCGATCAGCAGGTCCACTGGCTCGGTGAAGAGCAGCGACCGCATAGCCCAAAGGTCTTTGCCCGCCCAGACCTGAGCGTCCTTGCCGAAGGGCGAGGATGCAAGCAGTTCCTTCAACTCGGCTTCCCACGCCGAGGTGCCGTTGGTGGCGAGGCAATGTGTCGGCTCGCCGCCCGTTTCCATGACGAAGCGGGCCATGGCGTACACGAAGTCCGGGTCGCCGTAGATCGCGTATTTCTTGCCGTGCAGCCAGGACTGGCTGTCCGCCATGGCATCAATCAGTCGGCCGCGCTCCAGCCGGATTGCCTCGGGGATTTCCTTCCCGGAAAGCGCCGAGATCTTCATCAGGAATTCGTCAGTCGCCTGGACGCCGAGCGGATAATGGAATGAAGCCGTGGCCTGCCCGACTTGCCCGCAGTAGTCGAGGGTTTTTCGGGTGTTGTAGTACTGCAGTGAAACCGTCGCCTCGGCGTCGAGTGCCCCCTTCACCTCTTCGATCTTCGTGCCGCCGTCATACATCCGGTATTCCCCGTCCGATGGGGTGTCGAACTGGTCAGACGCGTCCTGGATGAAGGTGTAGGACACACCCATCACATCGAGCAGGCGTTTGAGTTCCCGGTTGTTGCCAACGCAGAAGCCGTCGAAGCCCGGAATGACGTTGACGGTTCCCTTGGCTTCCGTGCGCTCCTGGCCTTTCCAGAAGTGCTCCAGAATGCCCTTCAGCATGCCATCATAGCCGTCGACATGGCTACCGACGAAGGCGGGCGTGTGGGCAAAGGGCACGTCAAAGTCGCGCGGGACCGAATTTTCGTCTTTGGCGTTCTCGATGAAACTGTGCAAGTCGTCGCCAATGACCTCCGCCATACAGGTCGTCGAAACTGCGATCATCTTCGGGTCGTAAAGCTGGTAGGTGTTGGCGAGCCCGTCGACCAGGTTCTTCAGGCCGCCGAATACTGCCGCGTCCTCGGTCATCGAGGAGGAAACCGCCGAAGCAGGCTCCTTGAAATGGCGCGACAGGTGCGAGCGGTAATAGGCTACGCAGCCCTGGCTGCCATGGACGAAGGACATGGTCCGCTCGAAGCCCGCGGCCGCGAATACCGCGCCGAGGGGCTGACAAGCCTTGGCGGGATTTATCACAAGCGCTTCTCGGGCGAGGTTCTTTTCGCGGTATTCCCAGGTCTTGGTGAATTCGCCATGATCGGTAACGATCTGATCCGGGTGCGGACATTCGAAATTCAGCTTCTTCTCGGCGAGCATCTGCCTGTATTCCGGCTCGCGGAACAGAGGAGCGTGGTCGAGAATCTTTTCGGCCGACTGCGGCATTGGTATTCCTCTTTGTAATCTGGCCGCGCCATTCGGCAGCTCAGATAGGTCGAGACGTTTCCGGTTTCCCGGGGCTCACAAGCCCGCGGGGTTCGTGGTCTCTCTGGGGAGACTAGGCCAGGACAGGGCGTCTATTCGGCAGCTATCGCCCGCCCACTGGGCGGGCTTTCTTTCCAAGGGGCCTGGTAGAGATCCCAGACCGGATTGTTGATGGCAAGATCCACGTCGCGTGCGAAAATGGCAAAGCCGTCATAGCCGTGATAAGGTCCCGAATAGTCCCAGGAGTGCATCTGACGGAACGGAATGCCCATCTTCTGCACCGGGTATTTTTCCTTGATGCCGGAGCCCACGAGGTTGGGGCGAACTCCCTCGATGAATTTCTCCAACTCGTAGCCGGTAACGTCATCGTAGATCAGCGTTCCGTTCTTTACGTAATGACCGGTGCGCTGATAGTCATCGTTATGGCCGAACTCGTAGCCGGTGCCGACGATGACCATGCCGAGGTCCTCGTAAGCTGTGATGACGTGGCGGGGCCGCAGGCCGCCGACGTAGAGCATGACGGTATTGCCTTCGAGACGCGGCCGGTACTTGGAGATTACGGCGTCAACAAGAGGTCTGTACTTGGCGATCACCGTCTCGGTTTTCTCCTCGATTTCCGGCCCGAAATGCTTGGCTATGTTGCGCAGGGAGGTCTCGATCTGGGACGGTCCGAAGAAATTGTACTCCATCCAGGCGACGCCATACTTTTCCTCCATATGCCGGCAGATGTAGTTCATCGAGCGATAGCAGTGGATGAGATTGAGCTTGGCCTTTGGCGCGCGTTCAATCTCGGCGAGTGTTGCGTCGCCCGACCAGTTGCCGACCACGCGCAATCCTATCTCCTCAAGCAAGATGCGCGAGGCCCAGGCGTCGCCGCCAATATTGTAGTCGCCGATCACATTGATGTCGTAAGCTGCGGCCTCGAACTCGATGTCCTTCTTGTCGAAGACCCAGTCGCGGATCGAGTCATTGGCGATGTGGTGGCCGAGTGATTGCGAGACGCCGCGGAAACCCTCGCAGCGCACCGGCACGATAGTCTTTTCGTATTCCTTGGCCTTCTTACGAGAAACTGCCTCGGTGTCATCGCCAATGAGACCGATCGGGCATTCGGACTGCACCGTGATGCCGTTGTTCAGCGGAAACAGTCGCTCGATCTCGTCGATGATCTGTTCCAGTTTCTTGTCACCCCCGAAGACAATGTCTTTCTCCTGGAAATCGGAGGTGAACTGCATTGTCCCGAACGTGTCGATGCCCGTTGTGCCCACATAGTAATTGCGTCGCTGTGACCAGGAATATTGGCCGCAACCGACGGGGCCGTGCGAGATATGGACCATATCCTTGACGGGGCCCCAGACCACGCCCTTTGAGCCGGCATAGGCGCAGCCGCGTATTGTCATCACCCCGGGGATGGACTTGATGTTCGATTTGACGTCGCATTCGGAAAGGATCTCACTTTCCCCGCCAGCCTCATCCCCGCTCTTTGCGACGCTGAGGTGTTTTTTGCGGCGCTTCGCCGCTTTGTCGGGATATTGCGATAGCACCTCCTCGATAAGCTTCGCATGGAGAGCACCATCATTCTCGTATTCCAGGCTCATGGGACCCCTTTCAAGGTGTCTGATGACGCCCCACCGATGAGGCGCCCGTTCTTTGCAAAGCGCCCCAACTCGAGAGGCGACCAATATCGGTCGTTACTGGGCGGCCGTCTTGGCCGCTTCCTTGGCCTGAAGCTCGGCAAGCATCTGCTCGTCGGTTTTCATGATGCCGAAGTCGAGCAGCATGTCCTCGAGCTCCTCCATGGTGATCGGCGTCGGGATGGTGCCCTGGCCAGAATTGGCATGGATCTTCTCGGCCAGCGCGCGGTACTCTCCGGCCTGCTTGGAATCCGGCGCATACTGGATAACTGACATCTTCCTGAGCTCGGCGTGCTGGACGATGTTGTCGCGCGGCACGAAGTGGATGAGCTTGGAATTGAGCCTGGAAGCCAGGGCTTCAGCGAGGTCGAGCTCACGGTCGGTTTGACGTTCGTTGCAGATCAGGCCTCCGAGCCGCACGCCCCCCGAATGGGCATATTTCAGGATGCCCTTGGCGATGTTGTTGGCGGCATAGAGCGCCATCATCTCCCCGGACATGACGATGTAGATTTCCTGCGCCTTGCCTTCGCGGATCGGCATCGCGAAACCGCCGCAAACCACGTCGCCGAGCACGTCGTAGGAGACATAGTCGACATCGTCATAGGCGCCGTTTTCCTCGAGGAAGTTGATCGATGTGATGACGCCTCGGCCGGCGCAGCCAACACCCGGCTCCGGGCCGCCGGACTCCACGCACTTGATGCCTCTGTAGCCAATCTTGAGCACGTCCTGCAGCTCGAGATCTTCCACCGAACCTTCCTGTGCCGCCAGATGCAGCACAGTATCCTGAGCCTTCGAGTTCAGGATCAGGCGGGTGGAGTCGGCCTTGGGGTCGCAGCCGACGATGAGGATTCTCTGCCCGAGGTCGACCAGGGCGGCGAGCGTGTTTTGGGAGGTGGTGGACTTGCCGATGCCGCCCTTTCCGTAAAAGGCGATCTGACGCAGACCTGACATTATAGATTTCCTTCCTTCGTTCCATCCGTCGCGGCTGGCCGCAATTTGAATGCCGATGGGCAGCTTTTGCCGCCTCACACCGAAAGGGTCTCAAGACTCGTGCCAAGTAGACTGGCTTATAACCAACAGGGATTTTTTCGTTTATATCCCGCGAGGTAGCCTGAGCTCCCACAAGTATTTGCTGCCAAACAAGTGATTGTCGGAACAAGCCCTGTAGCGGACCCGACAATGCCCGACAAAAGGCGTCAGCTTCGAGACAGCTAGGGAGGAAGCTGGGCCTTCGAGCTAGAGCCGACTTTTGGCTGCATACAGGCGGCGGCAAAGCGACCGGCTGCGTGCCCCGCTGCGGGACATCGGACGTCCGTGCTCGGTAGCTGGTTGCGCATGGCTGGTTCGAGACTGGCCCGCGAAGTCGGCATGGAACATGACTGATGCGACGCCTGCCGACGATCACATCCTGGTCCGTCTGGGACAAACCGGCACTGATATTGCACGCGGCGCTGTCAAAACATGTCGGGCAGCGATGAACATTCCCTTCGTGCGACGCCGCCGGCAACGGCGTGCTCCTGGCATGAATGCGGGTCAATGCAGCCAACCCATGTTGCAGTTGCACCCAAGGTGGCGAGCTTATTCATGACCGAATCCGCGACAGGCTTCATGGAGACTTTTCTGCACGGCCCAGAAAAGCCGGATCGACGGTCTCGTCCCGCATGGGGCGCGGTCATATCGCTTGGCCTGGGGACCTTCGGGCTTGTGGCGGCAGAGCTTTTGCCTGCCAGCGTGCTGACGCCGCTCGCCCATGATCTGCATATCACAGAGGGTGCGGCTGGACAGACGATGACAGCGACTGCCATTGCCGCGGCGATTTCGGCGCCGACGATCGCCTTCATAACAAAGCGCCTCGACCGCAGAGTCGTCCTGTGGGCGATGATGCTGCTTCAGATCCTGTCCAACCTTCTGGCGGGTGTCGCCTGGTCGCTGCCGGTTTTCCTGGCGGCACGCGTCGTGCTCGGCGTTGCACTTGGGGGCTTCTGGTCGATTTCGGCATCGCTGGCGGTGCGGCTGGTTCCAAATCACCTCGTGCCGCGCGCCCTGTCAATCATCCTCACCGGCGTTTCGGTCGCTATCGTTTGCGCACCTCCAATCGGCGCCTATGTCGGCGACATCTGGGGATGGCGAGCCACCTTCATGATCGCCGCTGCCGTCAATGCCGTTACATTGCTGGTGCAACTCGTAACCCTTCCGACGTTGCCGCCGGTTGAAATGGCTGGATTCCGCGGTCTGCTGAATGTGGTCAAGAAGCCAACCATCAAGGTCGCACTTTTGGTGGTGCTGCTGGTCGCTTCTGGGCACTTCGCCAGCTTCACCTATGTCCGGGCTTATCTCGAGAAGATTCCAGCGCTCCATATCGAGACGATCTCGCTGCTGTTGCTCGTTTCGGGAGTATGCGGATTCTTCGGCAATTTTGCCGGCGCATTCCTGGCCAAACACAGCCTCAAGGCTGTCGCGGCGCTGCCGCCCCTGCTCATGGCGATAGCCGCTGTCTCGTTGCTGATGCCTGGAGCATCGGCCTTCGCCTCGGCCATTGCGGTTGCTGTATGGAGCTTTGGCTTCGGTGCGGTGCCGGTGGGGGTACAGACTTGGATGGTGCTGCGCGCCGTTCCCGAGCAGGCCGAAAGCGCCGGTGTGCTGATGACCTCAACGTTCCAAATTGCCATCGCAGCCGGCGCGATCTTCGGCGGAGTGCTTGTGAATAATGCCGGCGTCGCCAGTGTGTTCGCCTACAGCGCGGTTGCCACGTTGCTTGCCGCCCTCACAGTGTTCCTGTTCGGCCCGAAACGCGCAACCTAACCTCTGACGGGCGAGACCTTCAGCTCAGCGCCTGCGATGCAGCCGTACCAGCCGCGTGGCGCGATCCTTCCCACGACCACTTTGTCGGTCAGGCCTGGTCTCGCCTAAGCCGCATGGATCGCGGCTACTGCCGACAGGGCCTTGACCAGTGCCGGGCGCCGGCCTTAACCGTTCGCGACTCCGGGAAGTGCATCAGCGTTCGCCCGGGCGCAGTTGGTCAGGTTACGCAGCCCGGGCGAGCGCGGTCGCGCTTGGCAGCGGTGCGAGCGCGGTCGCGCTTGGCAGCGGGGCGACCGGGCACCGTTCTTGAGGCGCCGACCGTCCCGGTCTCGATTTGGAACTCCGCGCGAAACGCCGGGCCGGCCCGTAGGTCGACTTGTGCGCGCCACCTCATCGTGCGCAACAGTCGCTGAGAGGACGGCATTCCCGGCAGCACGCCTGCATGATCCGAATGTCAATTCCAACCCACGATAGGCTGCGCGAGTGCCGGCCAAAGAGAAGGCGCACGCAGAATGTCGCTCGCCAAACGAACTTACGAAGCGTCAAACTCACTGTCAGCTCGTTAATCCTCTCTTTGAGAGCGACCTGACCAGCTTGCTGTCTACGGCAAGCGAATGCGATGTACGGTCATCGGTGGTCCAATCAGCAAGCTCTACCAAGCCAGCGACACGGTATGGTCAACCGACAGCGACAGCTTTGGCAAGCACTTGCGCGCATGGTGCCGCCTGATCGCAATGCGAGTTCGCTCCAGCGCCGGAACGGGCCTATTCGCTGGAGCAACCTCCGTGGAAATCGACAGGGGTCCTTCGGTCCGAAATTAGGGACTTTGCGGAGATGCATCAAACACATCGCGCACAAGCGCCAGCATACTCGAATTTCGTTTCGTCAAAACCGCGCGCGGGGCAATGGTTGCAAGGCTTGGCGATTGCCCCCATGATGGTACCGAGCAGCCGCGATATTCTGTTATCAGCTATGTCGGCCCATCGGTCAGGTTCGCTTTCTTTGGCGAGTGTCACTGTCGATCCGAAAGTCGGGGCGACGTGGTGCTCAGCGGACGTCGCGTCGCTCGATCTGCGATCCAACCCATAAGCGCTTCCATCGGTCCTCGCTGGAATAAGCGCAGCCAAAGCACCGCGAAAGCGCTTACAGCCACGATGAAGCCAAACAGCGCGGACAGCGAGTGAGGTCTTCCGAGCATATATATTCCCAGAATATGCAGAAGATAGGCCGTCAAAGGCATCGAGCCGACCGCGATTATTGGCGAGACCAGCTTTCGCACGAACGGGAGCGCATCGATGGCAAGCGAGCAAGCCGCCACGACGATCATTGCGCAACCGGCGCTGCCAAAAATCCAGAACGTCGTCTCGCTATGAGGCGAGGCAATCCATAGCCAACTCGTTGTGAGATCGTCCAAGTCCAGCCACCACCAGGGCTGAGGAGTCAGCTCAAGTTCTTGCAAATTGGCCAGCTCTGCGCTTACCCCAGGCATCAAATGCAGCGCGAGCCAGGATCCTCCAAAGCCCAACACGGCCAGCGCGACGCCGGCTACACCAAGGCGCAAATGCATTGCGCGCGTGCGATGGTCAAAGCGCGCAATGGCCATGCCTGCGATCAGCAAAGGAACCCAGGTCAAGGCGGGATAGGTGCCGCTGACCAGGAGGGTGAACACCTCAGGGTCTGAGCTCCCGGAGCCAAACATTTTGAGAAGGAGGAAACGCACCTGCGGGAGAACCAATGCTGTCACCGCCGCGAGCAACCCGAGCCGCTGTGCGCTGAGCCGACATAGCGGCAGGACCAACAGGAAGCAGACGCCGTAGTATGCCAGAATGACCGAGACGGGCGCGTGGACATAGGTGAGGATTTCGCCAAGGGCGAGCAGGATAAGGCCGCGAATTGCAACCTTGGCAATGGCCTGTCTACCGGCTAGCGCCGATTTCGGCGGGTTGCGGCCGGCAATCAGGATGAGCGAAAAACCCGTTAATACGGCAAACAGGACGGACGAGCGCCCAAAGGGCAATTCCATCATACGCCCGGCCAGTCCGTCGCCCCTGCCGGGACCGACATGGACGGCATACATGCCGAAGACGGCCAAGCCGCGAGCAAGGTCGATGCCGATCAGCCGAGCCGCAGGCCACCCATCTCGTGACCCGCTCTCCAAGATGCGGTGCGGCAGTGCCATGGTGGGTTCCTTCGTTGGTTGTGTCCATCGCGGGACCCGCGATATGAGTGCCTGTCGGCTGCTGCCGTCCTCTCGCCCCGGGCGCAAAGCTCGTGCCAATGGCGGATCGAGCCTATAGCCTGCCCGGAATCACGGACCTGGGTCGCCTAGCCTGTGGCGCGGACTCGACAACCGGCCCAAGTGTCACGAAGCCGACGTTTTGCACGGATGAGTGGTCCGAGAGATCACTGAACACGGACTATCCGACCAGCACGCTGCGGGGGCCTCAGTGATCGCGGCCAGCTTCAGCCGTTTTATGAACGGCTGGCCCTAGCCACCGTCCTTCAAGATTCGCCGAACTGCAGCGGATCGGGTTTCGGCGCCTCCTGGACCTGAAGAGCAGGGGAAGCGCTTGCGCCTCGGTGCGACCGAGGCAAGCACACCTGGCCGCAATTGAGGCCATCGGCTCACCGGGGCCGGTCCCACCTGAGACGGTATGGGCTACGCCGAGATGGAAGCGTGGTGCTCAAGGGGAATCCCCAAGGTGACTTGGCGGGGGACGCCTGAAAGGGCCGCACCTATATCGACGTCCTGATATTGCAAGATGTCAGCGCAACGGCTTCACCGTCGCAATTACCATGGCCGACAGCTTCATGAACTCGCCCCACGGGAGGCGTCGACGAGCTGTGGAGATAGGGCGTAATCTGCTCTTCAATGACCGTTTGAAAGTCAGGAGGCGTACGTGCAGCACACTTCGGCGCGAGCCAGCGAGACCCGCCAATCATCGGCAAATGCCGAGCCACAGGCGCAGCCGAGGCTCTCGCTCGAGGTCCCACCGACAAGATCCTCGCAATTTGCGTGCCCGGTTGGCGCTCCGTTTGCGTTCCGCCCCTTCCCGCTAACCAGCGGCGGCTTGGCGACCTTTCGGTCGCCTTGCGACAATTCTAGTCCGGTTTCCGACACAGAAGGTTTGAGGGCCGCGCCCGGCGACACCGTTGGGACGCCGAGCATGTCATCATCGTTGCCGAGCCGAATTCGATTTTCATCGACTCTGACCCGATTGCCGAACAGTGGCCGCCATGGATTGCTGCCACAGGCGTGTGTCCGCGTCAGTCATGCCTCTGCGCACACAAAAACACCCTGGGGCGCACTTTGCCCTCGCTGCGGTGCCCTCGGCATGGGCTTGCGCTGTGTTGTGCGTCGTTTGCAGGCCGGCGCGTAAATATCCGGGCTACACACGTGACGGCTATGGCACGCATCCGGCTTGGCGAAAGACGTCGTCCCGAGAGCGAAGCGTTGGTGCAGAGCAGCTTCAATTGCAATGGCATGCCTCTTGCTCCTCATGCTCAGAGTCCATCGAACACGATGAAAACGGATACCGAACCATGGCTGGCACGCGAAGCTCAAACCGATCGGCAAGGGCGGCATTGGTTGTCCTCGCTGAAGACTGCGCATCGCCCGGTTTGGAGATCCAAGCATCTGGAGCCGGGCCGTTTCCCATACGCCCGACGGGGGAAAGAGTGGGAAGCCGCGTAGGCATCGTCTCGCGCCCCGGCAGCACCCCAGCGCGGCAATCCGATAGCCTCAGTAAAATCCAGTGCGCCAGTTTCTTCAAAAGGAGCAAGTTGATGACCGGTCGAAAGAAGGTCCCATTCGTCACGTTTCTCACGCGTGTTCGCGATGATTCAGTCCAGGGGCCAAATCCGTACCGTTGGGAAGAAAAAACATCCGACGACTACTTTGCCGGCAAGCGTGTCATCCTGTTCTCGCTGCCTGGCGCTTTCACCCCGACATGCTCGACCTACCAACTGCCCAATTTCGAAGATCTCTACGAGGATTTCAAGAAACAAGGAGTCGACGCGGTCTACTGCCTCTCGGTGAACGATGCCTTTGTCATGAATGCATGGGGAAAGTCCTTGGGGCTGCAGAAGGTCGAACTGATTCCGGATGGGTCTGGCGAGTTCACGCGCAAAATGGGCATGCTGGTTGCCAAGGACAATCTGGGCTTCGGAATGCGCTCCTGGCGCTACGCGGCTCTGCTCAACAATGGCGTGGTGGAGCAGTGGTTCGAGGAGGAAGGTTTCTCCGATAACTGCGAGACCGACCCCTATGGCGTCTCATCCCCGCAGAACGTCCTCCAATCGTTGAAAGACGCTGCGTGACCTGGTGCAGATCGCCCATGCAACTGCGTTTTAGACGACACTGTGCGACACAAAGGGCGAAGCTCTGAAGCCCGCGGGCCTTGAGGTCGTTCAAACGTGACGCGGCTTTGCAGCGTCGACCTGTGAGAGATCCAATTAGCCACGGCCAAGAGCTTCTTTGACAGGAATACCGAACCGACCATGAAATCGTCCTTCAGCCTTCTTCAGAAACAGTCTCTTGCAGCATCGCCTCAACTCATCGAGTCGATTCGCCTGCTGCAACTGACGCATGCCGAACTGCATCAGTTCGTGGACCAGGAGCTCGAGAAAAATCCGCTTCTGGAGCATGCTCCAAAAGACGAAGGGCTGTCCGGCGAGGTTGAAGGACCGACCTGGGCAGGGTCCCCGGACCTGCCCAGGCAAGGGAAATCCCAGCCGAACGCGACAAACGCCACGCCGGGCGAACGTCCTGCATACGAGGAGTTTGTCGCCCTAGCCGAAACGTTGCACGACCATGTCGCTCGTCAGATCTCCCTAACCGCCTTCACACCGCACGAGCGGCTGATAGCTCATCAGCTCGCCGGTCATCTGGATGACACTGGCTATCTTCGGGTGAGTCCTTCGGATCTGGCTGAGACCCTGGACGTCGGGCTGGCTCAAGTGGAACGGGTGCTGGGCATCTTGCAGCGCCTCGATCCTTCGGGAATCTTCGCACGATCGCTCAGCGAATGTCTCGAGATACAGTTGCGCGAGAAAAACCGCTTCGACCCGGCGATGGCGGTTTTGGTTGCCAACCTTGAGCTGCTTGCGCGACGCGATTTTCAGACATTGAAGCAGCGCTGCGGCGTCGATGAAGAAGATCTTCTCGACATGCTGCAGGAAATCCGCGCGCTTGATCCCAAGCCTGGAAACACATTCCAGTCTGGAACGCCGGAGTGCGTCATACCGGACGTATGGGTCCTGCGCTCGCCCGGAGGTGGATGGCAGATCGAACTTGATCCGAACACGCTGCCCAAGGTGCTGATCAACCAAAGCTATGTAGCGGAGGTTTCCTGCCGAGCCGCCAAGAAATCGAAGGACATGACATTTCTCAATGAATGCTTGCAAAACGCGAACTGGTTGATCCGCAGCCTCGATCAGCGCGCCAAGACGATCCTTAAGGTCGCCACGGAAATCGTGCGCCAGCAGGATGCCTTTCTGGAATATGGCGTCGCCCACCTGCGGCCGCTCAATCTCAGGACGGTCGCTGAGGCGATCAACATGCACGAGTCGACAGTCAGCCGGGTGACGTCGAACAAGTACATGGTTACCCCACGCGGTGTGTTCGAGCTCAAATATTTCTTCACTGTCGCGATCGCCTCCTGCGAAGGAGGTGACGCGCACTCGGCTGAAGCTGTCCGCCATCGGATCAGAGCGATGGTCGCCGAAGAATCGCTTGATAACATGCTCTCTGACGACGACATCGCTGACCGGCTCAAGGAATGCGGCATAGATCTCGCTCGCCGCACGGTCGCCAAATATCGCGAGGCGATGAACATCCCCTCCTCCATACAGCGGCGTCGGGAAAAGCGCTTGTGGCGCGACGGCGATCAAGGCCTCAAGGCCTCGTGACCAAGAGTGGCCCCTAAATCGAATGTGATGCGTTCTTCGCGTTCGTCCTCCTCCGGGCCGAAGCAACTGTCGAAATCGCTGCATTCCCGGCAATTGGGCGCAGTACATAGCGAAAACCCTTCGGCCTCACAGAGTTTGCGGTAAAAGTACTTCTTCCATTTCATGTTTCGGGTGTTGCCGGCCGCGAGCTTCGGAAAATGCGTGGCAAGCAGGCGGTTGAGCTCGGCGCGATTGAGAAGACCAAGATCCTGCCACAGATGGTCATCGCGCATGGCACGCCGGGCGACGATCTTGGCGAAGCGCGCGCTCGCCGGGTCGCTCGGCCGGGCATGCGCCAGCAGCAGGCCGCGCAGAAGTTCTTCCTCCATGCCCGGCTCAGGATCGCTGACGTCTTCCAAGGCTAATGCTGCCAGTGCGGTTGCGGACAAACCCCGGGGCAGGACCTGGCGCAGCTCGGCGAAGGAAAGGCCTGTCGACTCCGTCGCAGTCGCTTCGCCAGCCTCGACCTCCTTGAGCGCACACGAGAGAACGCAGGCAAGAACATGCTCGTCGAACCCCCTCTCCGGCTCGATGGTGGGGCATTGGCCGGCGCCGACACATGCGTCTTTCTGGGCGGACATGGTCCCGTTCTCCTGGTTTGTTTTCGCGATGCCGCGGCCCTGCCGAGAGCACATGGTCCGACTACGGGCATGCGCCGGCGCGGGGCCGCGGGTCGACCGCATGACCGGGCCTCGAGCTGGCCCTTCGAAGTCACCGCGCTAGATCATGACCCATAGCGTTGTTGATGGGGGATAATCCGGTCTCCCCCAGTTCGGTCTGGCAGCATTGTCCCTGGTCGAAATCTCTCAACTGGGTCCGTAACGCGATTGGACCGGTTCAGGATCGATGGGCTCTGCCAAGCTCCAGCAAATCGATACCACCGGCGTCTTCGGTGCGCTCACGGTTTCAGACCAGAGCGTTGCCGCTCTCACGCCGGGGTTCCTGCCGGCCCATCTTTGCCTTGCAGGTGTCGCGGTGGCGTTGGAAGTTTCACAGTCCGTAGTCATACTGATGCGGTTCCGAGGTTGTGAAGGCATTGTCATGGGAAGCAATGCGACGCTTCCCGAGCGCATAGACCGGATCGTCCGGATACGGTGCTCCAATCGGCTGTCGCGTGCCGAAGCGTTCTGCCTCCAGGACCAAGGATGGGATCTGCTCCTCCAGCCAGTCATAGACAACGGTCCGTTCGGCAATCCGCCACTCCCCTTCCCGCTTTTGAAACAGATCGCAGTAGCGCCCGCATAGAAAGATCTGACGCACTTCTCCGTCTTTGTCGGGTCCGCGTTGCAGCGCGGTGAAATAGCTCTCGACCGTGGCCTCCGCCGCGTTGATGAATTCGATCAGGATGTTCGTGATCTGATGGATGTTGCGCGGTCCGGTCTTGAAGACATCGAGCGCATACCGAATGAAGCCCTCGGCCGAGCCGCGATACGCCCCGTGGCTGTCATGCGCGTCGGGCCAGTACGCGCTGCGCAGCACCGCCTCATCGGCGCGGTCTGTCCCGCGGCAATACCGATAGATGCAGTCGCGGATCGCCTCGCGGTCGAGCAGTTCGACAATTTTTGCTTGGCCCGTCTGGTCTGTCGCAAATTCGGCGGTTCTGACGTGTTCCGGGACCTCTGTCTTCGGTTTGAGGGTGGCCTCCGAAACGATTCGCGCAGCGGGTGGATCGTCGATTTCCAGCGCAAGTTCGGGGCAGGATCGCACCCCATCCGACGCAAGCACTTGCTCCCCGTCCGCAACCTCGATGTTACCGGGGAGGATGTAACCCGCCTCATCCAACTTGAAGACTGCCGGCGCTCGCGCCGCGCATTGCGCATGACCCTGACATCTGGCTTGGTGAACGATGATGCGCAAGGCGACCTCCAACGTCTGTGCCCCGGCTTCAGGCCGGGCTAGGTTTAGCCCCACTCCAGGATCAGATTTTCAATCCCGAACAGTTGGCCGCCATGGGTGATAGGTGCTGTTCCCTCCTTGATCCGAAAGGGCGGCAGGCGCGCCAGCCACTCCTCCAGGCCAATGACAATTTCCCGCCGGGCGAGATGTGAGCCAAGGCAACGGTGGGGACCATAGCCAAAGGAGGCGTGGCGGATGCCTTCTCGAGTCAGATCGACCGTGTTGGGAGATTCGAATTCCGCCGGGTCACGATTTGCAATCATGGTGGCACAGGAAACAAAGTCCCCCTTGCGGATCGGCGCGCCTTCGAAGTCGATATCTTTCCGTGCGACGCGAATCAAATGGACGGTCGGAAAGGCGCGCAGCAGTTCTTCGGCTGCGCGCACGATCCGGTCCGGTTCTTTTCGGAGCGACTCCTGATCTTCCAGGTTTCGCGCTAGATAGGCCAAGTCAAAGCCTATGGCTGTAGCGACCGTGTCGAGCCCCGCCACCAAAACGAGCACGCCAATGCCACGGACCTCCTGGTCTGTCAGCCCGCGGCCCTCGACCTGCGCCTGCACAATGAAGCTCATGAAATCGTCGACAGGCTTTTTGCGGCGCATCGCCGCCAGCTCGTCTATGAACGCTACAATCGTCCGAGCCGCCGCCGGCCGTCTGACATCATCGCCGTGGAGCAGATCTTTCGCCCAGGCAACAAACGTCTCAAGACGGTGCTCCGGCAGTCCGATGAAGCGAAGGAAGATGCTGACCGCGAAAGGAAAGGCGAAATCCTTCATCACATCGCAGCTTGTTCCCGACGAGGCGATCCTCGTGATAAGCGCTATCGCTCGCTCGCGGATGGCGGGCTCCAGTTCCGTTACACGCTTCGGCGAAAAGAGCGGATTGAGCAATGAGCGAAAGACTGCATGGGAAGGGGGATCGAGTTCGAGCGGGATCGTCGGCCAGTCTTCGCCCAGTGCAGATGCGAAGACGTTGCGATGACTGGAAAAGTTTTCGGTCTCCTGCAGCACCCGGCGCTGATCTGCGGCGCGAGTGATGACCCAAGCACCCTGCCCCGTACGCGTGTTCCAGGGGGAATAAAAGATTCGCGGTCCGGCATGCACGCAAGCGACTGCTGCGTGCGGGTCGCCGTTGGGCGCCGGAGACATACCTGGTGACGAAAAGAGGCTGAAGTCGCCCACCATTTCCGGCGGGACATGATCTGGAACCGGGTTGGTCGCCATTTGGTTCTCCTGCGTTCAGGCGTTTACGCGCTCGGCTGAGATCGCAAGGCTGTTCGTCACCGCTGGGCTCCGCGACGCACCGCCGACACGCCTCCGATGATAAAATCGAGCAAGTTGCGTGCCGAGCAAGCGCACCACTGGCGCCCCGCTCATTCTGCGTTGCGGCGGTCCGTATGAGGCTACCATTTGGCAGGCCTCAGACATTCTTGTCCGTTCCAGACACGACAGGATGGCGCACGAAGATCGAACGGGGAGCCTAGTGGATCGAGGCCAAGTATCGATCGAGGTCAACTTCCACCCCAGAGCAGCTCCGCGGCAGAAAAGCCGCTCGCCGCGCGCCCTCCACAAGCGCCGTAGCGAGCGAGCGGCTTTGCGTCGTCATCGACACTTGCTCGATACGTCGGATTGCTGAGACCAATCCGAGGGAGGCTCGAGGACCGACGACATCGTGAACCTGCGCGCACATGGAAGAAGCCTCCCTATCCCGATCACTGGCGCGAGACGATTGCTTCGCCGTCGAGCGGCTGGCGAGCCGGATATCAGGGCCGCGATCGGCCGTGCCGCGAAGACAACCCATTTTGTAGCCTGTGCAGTAGCAGTGTGGCACGCACTGCGATGTGCGAGCTTTTGCCAGGCACCGAATTGCAGGGACTTGGTTGGCCGGAAGCAGCCGTTCGAACAACGAAGGCGCACGTGCAAGCTGACCTTGGACGTGCAGGCGATGTCGGCGGCCAGGCTCCGCGAACTGGCCCAGAGGGTCGCTGACTCTGCCGGCGACTTGTCAGGGCCGTGGACGTGCGAGGGCGCGGCGATACGGCCCTTGCGACCGGGAGATATCGCCTTGCTTGCTCCAAATGGCTCGGAACTCTGGCGCTACGAGCAGGCGTTGGAGGACTAGCGGCTTCCCGTGGCATCGCAGGCAGGCAAGGTCCTAATGCGCCGTCAGGAGACACAGGATCTCCCAGCGCTGCTCCACGCTTTGGCCGATCCGGCCGACACCTGGCGTTCGGAGCGTTCCTGCGCGGCCCGATGATCCGCCTCACCGATGAGCGACCTCTTCCGTCACCGCAGCCCTGCCTGTCGCTAAAGACGACTGTCAGCAAGCCTTCACGCTCAGGACGGACCTATCGTCAGTGGTTCAGATGCGGCAGTCGTCTAACCAGTTCGTTCATCCTCAGAAGGATAACACGCTGCATTGGGTGCTGGGTGGCCTTACCCCGCCTCAGCTGAAGCGGCGCAGGCAGAGGAGGCTGAGAGCGCGGCGCGGGAGGGCCAGATCGCCAGATCGACGGTCTGAAGGCCATCTCAGATGAACTTCATATCGAAACTGTGTCGGCGGTGAGCAAAGCGCCGCCCTGACTACGAAAACGTCATCGCCATCCTGCAGCCAGGGGATATGTTGGTGGTGTGGGATCTGGACCGGGCTTACCGCTCGGCGAAGGACGCGAGTAACGCGCTAGACCTATTGCGCGATCGGGGCGCTCATTTTCACATCGCCATCCGCATCTCGACACACCCACACCTCACGGGACGCTGATCTACATTATCATGAGCGGGCTCGCCCAGTTCGACGTGACACGCTATCGAAGCGAACGCGCGAGGGGATTGCGGCTGCCAGAGCACGGGGAAAACGAATCGGCCGTCCCCCGCTGATGTCGGAGGCCGACCTGGTGCGGGCACGCGAGATGCTGGCGAGACCGGGTTCAGCCTCGCGAGGGCGATCGGCGTTCCGCGCTGGACGCTCGTGCGATCCTTGCAGCGATGCGGGGTGATTGTGAGTGACCGGCCTGGTATTGATTAGGTACGCAGTTTGAGCGCGCGAAGTAGGGCGTCAACCTGACCAAATGCGTCCTGCTGCCATTGGTCTGCGGTTCGATCGCCGAGCAGAGCGGTCTCTTCAACGAATTGGCGCACGCTGGTCGGACCGAAGCTATCTGCGTTCTCGAATTTCCCAGCTATGTAGCCGAAGCCTGTCGCCCCTTCCTTTTCCTCCAAGAGAGAAGCGCAGTCTTTGGCCAAGGCGTCGATGCCTCCGGGGTAATTTCGAACGCAGTAGTATATGCATAGGCATCTTTGCGCTTGAGTCGGTTCTGAATCGCAAAACCTTTCATCGCCAGCAGGGCCGGAATCGATGCAACAGCAATATTGACCTGGTTTGTGCCGCCCGCCGGCATGTCGCCATCGATTGCGACGTACTCATAGAATCGAAGAGCAAGCTCTGCGCCGTCGGCGCGCTGCACAGCGAATTTCTCGATGATCGGCGGCCTGTTTTTCACAATCTTGGCGTCGATCGGTCGCAGGAAATCTACCACCACGTTGATGGCTTCGCCGCCATCCTTGGCAGGTACGCTGCGAACGAGTTGAAAGGCACGAAGGTCCTCGCTTTGCTTGTAACCGTTCTCGATGAGGGACTCGACCAGTTTGGCGTACTCGCCGTCGCCCAGCGCCTCGGCATCGAGCCCCAGATCGACGTCGAGCGTACCCACGTGGGGCATCTCCTCGTTCTCGAGCAAAAGCCACGGTACCGCGCCACCGATGACGGCGAACTTGCCTTTGAAGCTTCCCAGAATCTGGCCAATTTCGAGCAACACGGATTTGACCGCCTGCGTAGTGCGGTTATCATATTGTGCGGCTGACTGGGCCTCTGGAGCGGCTATTCGTGCCATCTGAGTTTTTCTTTTCGTAGATGTTCGGCAGCTTCCCTGCCACGCTCTCCCGCGACCCAGAGGTCGAGATACGTTTGTACGGGGCTGGTGGTGTAAATGCCAGGCAAAGGTTCGATCGCATCGACTAGAGGGCCGGGATCCTTGAGAACCGTCACAAAGACGTTCTCACCGCGCGCGGCAGAGGTGAGATTCAATCTAGTCTGAAGGTGGTTTGCGCCAGCCGGGCTGGCATAGAAAAAATGGGAGCTGATACGGACATATGGCGCCATCCACTGCGCAGCCGAGAATGACGCGAGCGCGATCTGGCCCTGCGGTGAATCGAATTCGAGCCTGCTTTGGACTGCTTCATCGAAGGCTTTGCCATGCAGAGTCGTATAAAATCCCAGGCGCCGTCCCCCCGGTGGTTCATAAGCGTCTCGCCAGGCATCGAGCAAAGCATCCGGATCGGCCAAGGACACACCGTCCTCGCTGATGTGTGCCCATTCCCGCGCGATCAGCGCAGCCCGTACATTGCTTACATGGCCAAGACTGACCTGAGCGCTTTCCGCAAGGTCCGCTACGCGCCAAAAACGCCGGGGATCGCGTAACATTGTTCGTAGCACCTGGGCCGACTTGGGCTTGAAGATCGATTTGACTTCACGCCGTTCCGTAGCGGGCTTTGTTGGCACGATGCGTTCGACAAAGATCCCGTCAAAAGCCAGGCGGCAATTTCCCTCGAAATCCAGAAAATTAATGCCGGCTTCGGTGCAGATGTCCCGCGTCTGCGGCGTTAGGAATGGGGCGATAAAAATCAGAACGGCTTGCTTTTCGTTAAGCCGCGCGGCTGAATGCTGTAGCTGGAAAATAGCGTCGCGAGCCTGACGGGGCTGCCCTATTGATTTGACCTCAGCCAGCAATGTGCGTCTCAGGCCGAACGCCTGAATGTGTGCAATAATATCGATCCCAAGATCTCGGCCGGAAGGCGAAGCTTCATGCCGGTCGACCTTGATCGGGGGAACAGACCCGAGCAACTTCGTCAAGGCCCGCTCGGCCTGCTCTTCTACCTCGTTCATCGAAATATCGCGGTTTCAGCATACGTTGGATGTAGCATATTTGGTGAAAGGCCGTCTACAGAATTTCATTAGGATGCCGGTTTTCAGCATTTGCTGAAAATAGGTCCACCAGTGAAAATACTACGCGGAAGGGCGCAGTTTCGATGAGGAACTGCCTTGCCGCCGAACGTTGTCTATCCGGCTACGTATCAGCGAATTTTAACAAGCTTCCCCTCAGGTACCTGCGCACATAGGAGCGATGATCTCTATCGCGAACGCGTCAGGCGTCATGCCCGGCCCTGGTTGGCCTCCGCGGACAGAGCGATGGTCACAAAGTCCAAAGTAACGGCCCGCACACCGCGCGAGAACGGAAATCAATATGCATCGGCGTTGCCTCAAGCAGCGGTTGAACGGGGAATGCGCGGCAGGTTCTCGGCCAGTGACCGCCAGTCGTCGCGCTCGGATTCGCCTTCCTCCCGCATCCCGAAGAACTGGATGATCATCTTGCCGTCGGCGCCATAAGCTTCAAGTGATGTGAGGTGGCCGTCCCTGGTCGGCTTGCGGACAGCCCAAACCTCGCGGATGTGGTGGGTTCTGAGATGCAGGCGGAAGGTCTTGTCGAGCACATTGATCCAAGGCCCGATCTGCTTGACCGTCTTGATTGGGCCGGAATGGATCTGGATGCAGCCACGATTGCCGACGAAGCACATGATGGGCATCTCGTCTTCGGCCGCATAACGAAACATGGAGCCAAGCGCAGCATGGTCGAGCAGCCAGGCGTAGTCCTCCCCGACCATGCGCACCGCCTGGCGGCGGCTGAGGTTGAGCGCCTTCAGCATGCCGAAGAACTGGTGCACGTCGGTCAGCTGACTCCAGTGCTCGCGTAGGTCATCGACCGTAGCGGCTTGGTCCGGAATCTTCGCGTCGTTTTCGGCCGACCTCGTTTCAAGCGACATGATCGGCTCCTGGTTGGAGGATTGGAGCTCGTCTATCAGTTTTCGATATGCATGGAGGTTTGAGGACGGTCTCAGATGCACCTTGTGCACTGCCTCGCCTGCCGCGTCGAAGAACAGCAGCCCGCGGCGAATTTCCTCGGCTTCGCGTGTCTCCACGGCAAAGCCATGCGTCCACACCTTCGGGAAGATGCGCAAATCAATGTCATTGCCGAGCACCATGGCGCGATGGTTGCCGGTGAACACCTTGTCGTAGATGCCTATCTTTTCATGCATGGCACTGTTATTGCGGGTCAGCGCCATCACCTCGCCGACGGCCTCGAGGCCGGTAAGCACATCATTGACGCGGGGCTCGATGCGCAGCGCGCCAAAACCGCAATGTGCCGCGTAGAGTTCCGCTTCCGAAATGCCCAGTTTGCCGGCGAGATCGCGGCCGCGGATGGTGGGACAGTCTTCGCGTGCTCGCCGGACTGTCTCTGGCGAAGGTTTCTCGTGCTGGTGCATGTCTCATACCCCTGCTTTGCGCACATTGTCGGTCAAGAGCCTTAGCCCTCGCCAAGAGGAGTCTCAAAAGGCGTACCAATTCCTGGAAGCATCCCGGAAACCTCGCCTGCATGCAGTTCGAGGAGGAACTAGGGCCTATCCAAGTGTGGCGGAACCGACAAATCCGACAATACGCGTCGATGCTCGACGCTTACGCGGCAATTCCGAAGGCGGAGCCGTGGGCGTGTTGGGGATGTCACGCTGTTCGAAAACGGCTTTTCCCATTGGCACGGTCCATGCACGGTAATCCGCAATTCGTCCGCATCGAGGAGAAGCGAGCCATGATCACGCTCACCGACAAGGCCGTTGCCGCAGTCAAGACCGCTCTGTCCACCGCTAGCGAGCCCGCAGACGGCTTTCGCATCATGGTTGAGGCCGGCGGCTGCTCCGGCTTCAAATACTCATTGGGCCTGGAGAGCGTCCCGCGCGAGGGCGACGCCATTGTCGAGACAGATGGGATCAAAGTGTTTGTGGACGCCGACTCGCAACCGCATGTCGCCGGCATGGCCGTCGACTTCGTCACGGAGCTCGAATCCTCCGGCTTTGTTTTCGACAATCCTAACGCGCGAGAAAAGTGCTCCTGCGGCAAGTCATTCGGCTGATAGTCGAAGAAAGAGAGAGGGCGCCTTTGGTGAGCTTGGCGGTGGCCCTGGTCCCGGGCCTGCGTCAACCTGTGGAGGACTTGCGCTGACTCTGGATCGTCGCACTCTCAACGGCGCAGGCTCGATGAGAGCAGGTCGCGCTTAACGTCATTCCGCTCGATTGGAGACCACCCATGACAGTTGTCTATCTCGACAACAACGCAACGACCCGGGTCGATTCCGCGGTCGTTGAAGCGATGTTGCCGTTCCTTACCGATCAATTCGGCAACCCTTCGTCGGCGCACCGTTTTGGCGCCTTTGCCGGCGCTGCATTGGCAAAGGCGCGGCGTCAGTTGCAGGCGCTGATCGGCACGGCCTTCGACGATGAGATAACCTTCACCTCCGGTGGAACGGAAAGTGACAATGCGGCCATTCTTTCGGCGCTCAAGGTGATGCCTGACCGAACTGAGATCGTGACGTCCGCTGTGGAACATCCGGCTGTGCTGAGCCTGTGCGCTCATCTTGAGGAGACGCGCCGCGCTAAGGTGCACAGGATCCCGGTGGACCGCCATGGCCGGCTGAACGTCGACGCTTACCGGGCTGCGCTTACCCCAAACGTGGCGGTCGTCTCAATTATGTGGGCCAACAATGAGACTGGTACGATCTTCCCCGTCGCTAAGCTCGCCGAATTGGCCAAGGAAGTCGGCGCCCTTTTCCACACCGATGCCGTGCAGGCCGTTGGCAAGCTGCCGATCGACCTGAAATCAACCGCTATCGACATGCTGTCGCTCTCCAGCCATAAATTTCATGGGCCAAAAGGGGCCGGCGCACTTTTCGTCAAGCGCGGCGTGCCGTTCCTTTCCCTGATCAAGGGGGGTCACCAAGAAAGCGATCGCCGCGCGGGCACCGAAAACACGCCCGGCATAGTCGGGCTCGGCATGGCCGCCGAACTTGCCTTGAAATTCATGGATGACGAGACCACCCGGATAAGATGGCTCCGCGACCGGCTCGAGAACGGGCTCCTCCAACGTGTCCCAAACAGCTTCGTCAATGGCGATCCCCTGGAGCGTTTGCCGAACACCGCAAACATCGCCTTCGAGCATATTGAGGGCGGCCATGGAATCCTGCATCTCCTAGACCGCGAGGGTGTCGTCTGTTCCTCGGGGTCCGCCTGCACATCGGGCCGTTCGGAGCCAAGCCATGTGCTGAAGGCAATGAAAATGCCACATGGGGCGGTCCGCTTCTCTTTCGCGCGTGACAACGGACAAGAAGACGTGGACCGGGTGCTCGAGGTCTTGCCTTCGATCGTGGAGACGCTGCGCCACGCCCACAGTTCCGGGTCGAATGGACGCAGCGCCGAGGATCTCCAATGCGTTCCAAATTAATTTGTGAGCAGCCAGGTCTTCTCAAGGATGCCACCCTGCGCGAGCGCGAGCAGGCACCCGGCATTGCCTCGACGGTGGCGCAAAACTTGCGACCGCCTGCTTGCGGCAGCCGGCTTGCCTGGGATCGAGATCGGGCACGCGGTCATGGGAACTGATGAGATCGACGCAATTTGCGCCGTGGTCGTACGGAGTTTCCCGGTGCGGCTCACGGCATGGTGCTGGATGACCTCACAGGATCTCAATGCGTCGGTCGAGAGCGGCATCTGCGGCTCTCAAGGCGCGCAATCCGGCTCCTCTTGTCACTGGTGCTCGCGCCAGACCTCGGTCGGGCCGAGCGCCAGGCAACGAGGCCAGTTGTGTCGACGAGGCGATTGCCGCGCTGGCTGAGCCGCATTCGTTCATCAACCGCGGCTTTCGGGGCTGCATGTCGAATGTGCGAGGAACGCACCAAACCACCGTTTCCGACAAGGAGAATGCAATGAATTGTTCCGCTGACAGCAGTCCCATTGACGTCACCAACATCCTCACGCGCCTGAAAGGCCTCTCATCCGCCGAGGAGTTCTTCGCTGTCCTTGGGGTCACGTATGATCCGAAGGTGCTCAATGTCTCAAGGCTGCATATCCTCAAGCGTGTGGGCCAATACCTTGTCGAGGAAGATTTCTCCGGTCTGCCCGACCAGGTGATTGCCGCGCGCGTGCGCGCCATGCTGCAACGCGCCTACGAGGAGTTCGCGATTTCCTCGCCGCTCATGCACCGGGTTTTCAAGGTGCTCAAAGACCACGATCCGGACAAACCTCACACGCCAGGCCGCACATTCGTTCCGTTCGACTCGGTCCTGAAGCGGTTCGGCGAATAGCGCTGCCTGGTTGCGACACCGACAATGTCGACAAGCCGACAATTTGGACGTCAAAACCGGCGGGCTTCAGAAATGACGAATGGAATTTACAAGGCACCGACGCCCGCCAAACACTTGGCACGAATGATGCAAACAAGAACTCGCACCGCCAGCCCGCATCGGGATAACAGCGTAGAGAACGCCAATGCATATCGTCGTCAGCATCAAGCAGGTGCCGGACTCGGCACAGATACGAGTCCATCCGGTGACGAACACCATTATGCGCCAAGGTGTGCCGACCATCATCAACCCTTACGACTTGTTCGCCCTCGAAGAAGCACTCAGGCTGCGCGACGCTTATGGCGGGGAGGTCACCGTGCTCACTATGGGTCCACCTATGGCCGAGGACTCCCTGCGCAAAGCGCTCGGCTACGGCGCCGATCGCGCGGTGCTTTTGACCGACCGCTATTTTGCCGGTTCTGACACACTGGCCACCTCCTTTGCTCTTTCCCAGGCAATCGCGAAGATCGGCGAGACGTTCGGCACACCGGACGTGGTCTTCACGGGCAAACAGACGATCGACGGCGACACCGCCCAAGTCGGGCCCGGCATCGCCAAGCGTCTCGATCTCCTTCAACTCACCTATGTCGCGAAAATCGCCTCCATTGATCTTGCTGCAGGCGAGATCACGGTCGAGCGCCGTTGCGAGGGCGGCACCCAGAAGCTGAAGAGCAGGCTGCCTTGCCTCATCACCATGCTGGAAGGCACAAACGAGATGCGCCGGGGATCGATCGAAGATGCGCTTTGCGCCGCGCGCAGCCAGATTGTGAAATGGAGTGCGGCCGAGGCCGGCATTGAAGATCTCACCAAATGCGGCTTGCGTGGCTCGCCGACGGTCGTCAAACGCGTTTTTGCCCCTAGCGCCCGTTCGGAAAAGGCGGAGCAAATTGAGACCGCCGAAAAGACGCTGCGCGATACCGCAGACGAACTGATTGGTGCAATCTTCACCCGCCAGCCGGCGCTGGAACCGGAACTCGCCTTCGAGGGCGCGTGACGGCAAGGAGCAGACCATATGTCGAGCACGAACTCAGACACCCCTCGCCAGCCCCCCGGCCGTGCCGGGATGAAGAAGGAGCTTCCTGAGCGTTTCAGGGACTATCGGCACGTCTGGGTTTTCATCGAGCTCGAACGTGGCCAGGTCCACCCGGTATCTTTCGAACTGCTTGGCGAGGGCCGCAAGCTGGCGGACAAACTTGGCGTCCAGCTCGCGGGCGCTGTGCTCGGACCCCCGGGAGAAGCCACGCAGAACGCAGTCGCCGAGGCCTTCGCCTATGGCGCCGACCTCGTCTACTTCGTTGAGGCGCCGGTGCTCGCCGACTATCGGAATGAGCCTTTCACCAAGGCGATGACAGATCTGGTTGCTACTTACAAACCCGAGATCCTGCTTCTCGGTGCAACCACGCTCGGCAGGGATCTCGCCGGTTCCGTCGCAACCACCTTGCTGACAGGGCTAACGGCCGACTGCACCGAACTTGACGTGGATGCTGACGGTTCGCTCGCCGCGACTCGCCCGACTTTTGGCGGTTCGTTGCTATGCACGATCTACACGCTCAATTTCAGGCCGCAGATGGCGACGGTGCGACCGAGGGTCATGCCCATGCCCCAGCGGGCCGACAGAGCGATCGGGCGTGTCATCCCGCACAAGCTGTCGCTAGCCGAGGATGAAATCGTCACCAAGGTGCTTGGATTCCTTCCGGACAGCCAGTCGGGCAACGCCAATCTCGCCTATGCGGATGTGGTGGTTGCGGGAGGGCTCGGTCTCGGCGGAGCGGAGAACCTGCAGCTTGTGAAGAGTCTCGCGCGAGTGATAGGCGCCGAATTCGGCTGTTCGCGGCCGCTGGTCCAAAAGGGCTGGATGTCGGCCGATCGGCAGATCGGCCAAACAGGCAAGACAATCCGGCCGAAGCTTTACATAGCGGCTGGTATTTCCGGCGCCATCCAGCACCGCGTTGGAGTTGAGGGAGCCGATCTCATCGTGGCCATCAACACCGACCCGAACGCGCCGATTTTCGATTTCGCTCACCTCGGGATCGTCACCGATGCGGTCCGTTTCCTGCCCGCGCTGACCGAGGCCTTCACCCGGCGGCTGTCACCGCACAGTCGCGACAAGCTTGCGAGCTAAGGGAGATGGCAATGATCAACGAAGAGTTCGACGCCATTGTCATCGGGGCCGGCATGTCCGGGAACGCAGCTGCTTACACCATGGCAAGCGACGGCTTGAAGGTACTCCAGTTGGAGCGAGGTGAATATCCGGGCTCCAAGAACGTCCAGGGCGCCATCATGTACGCGAACATGCTGGAGAAGATCGTCCCGGATTTCCGGGATGATGCACCGCTCGAGCGGCATCTGGTTGAACAGCGGCTCTGGGTGATGGACGACACCTCCCACACCGGGATTCACTATCGGTCAGACGACTTCAACGAGGTGAAGCCCAACCGCTACACGATCATTCGTGCCCAGTTCGATAAATGGTTTTCGCGCAGGGTGCGCGAGGCCGGCGCGACGGTTCTGTGCGAGACGACGGTGACGGAACTCGTCCGTGACGCCAAGGGCAAGGTGATCGGCGTCCGCACGGATCGGGCCGGCGGAGCGATCTACGCGGACGTAGTTGTTCTTGCAGAAGGTGTCTGCGGGCTGCTTGGCACGCGGGGCGGTCTTCGCAAGATGCTGAAGCCGGAAGCGGTGGCGCTCGCAGTAAAGGAGATGCATTTCCTGCCCGAAGAGGTCATTGAGCAGCGGTTCGGGGTCAAAGGGAGTGAAGGCTGCGTGATCGAGGCAGTCGGCACGATATCCCGCGGCATGGCCGGGCTCGGGTTCCTCTACACCAACAAGGAATCGATCTCACTGGGCATCGGCTGCCTCGTCTCGGATTTCGCCGCGAAGATGGAGAGCCCATACGCCCTTCTCGACGCGCTAAAAAACCATCCTTCGATCCGGCCGCTGATCGCCGGTTCGGAGGTGAAAGAATACGCGGCGCATCTCATTCCCGAAGGTGGCTACAAGGCTATTCCGCAGCTCTTTGGCGACGGTTGGGTCATTGTCGGCGATGCCGCGCAATTAAACAACGCCGTTCACCGCGAGGGTTCGAACCTCGCCATGACCTCCGGTCGCATTGCGGCTGAGGCTATCATCCAGGTGAAGAGACGCAACGATCCAATGACCAAACGGAACCTCGCCCTTTACAAGACGATGCTGGATGAATCCTTCGTAGTCAAAGACCTGCGGAAATACAAAGACATGCCAGCTTTACTCCACACTAACGCCTGCAATTTCTTCACGACCTACCCGCGGTTGATGTCGCAAGCCGCGCAAAATTTCATGCGTGTCGACGGCACGCCAAAGATCGAAAAGGAAAAGGCGACCACGGCAGCCTTTATCAAGGCGCGCTCGCGGTTGGGGCTGGTCAGCGACGCGATCCGGCTGGCATTGGCGTGGCGATGAGGCACTGACGACATGACGAACCCAGGGACAGAATTACGTGTCGAAGACAAGCTTTACCAGAACCGCTATCTGGTGGACTCCGGCCGTCCGCATATAAAGGTGCGACCGCACAAGCAACCAAGCGCGAATCTGCTCGCGCTGACACGCGTCTGTCCAGCGAAATGCTATGAGTTGAACGACAAAGGTCAAGTTGACATCACCGCCGATGGCTGCATGGAGTGCGGCACCTGCCGCGTTTTGTGCGAGGCCAGCGGCGAGATCGAATGGAATTATCCGCGTGGTGGCTTCGGCGTCCTCTTCAAGTTCGGATGATCGGCTTTGGCACCGTTTCGGCGGGTGTGCACCTGTGTACTCCCGAACTCGCGACAAAGCGCAATCTTGCCGGCACCATCTCGCCAAACTGCGGAGCGAGTGAACTTCCTGAACTGATGAAATGGCGCTTGGGAGGAGCACCCTGGACCACAACCGCTGAGGTGTTTCCATGGCTCACATACGGCCGGATGATCGGGTCAACGGAGTAGGATCTCGAGACACCTTCCGCAAACCCGCCAGTAATGGGATGTTCGAAGCAGATGACTGGCTCAGAGGAATCTACGAGGTGTCGAAGGCGCTGACGGCTCCCGCCCGGCTGGAGGTTACGCTGGCCAATGTCGCAAACACTCTCCCGTCGTTTGTGCAAATGCGTCATGGAGCAATCTTTGTCCTGGACTCTGAAGGTGAGCCGGAGATCGCCGTGAGTGCCGGCAGCGGCCCATCAGGCACTCACCCCATCATACCAAAGGCGGCAATAGATCAAATCGTCGCTACGGGCACGCGGCTCGTCATCGCGGATCTCAGCACGTCCGAGTTGTTTCAGGCCGAGCTTCAAACACGTCCTGGTGTCAGTTCCCTCCCAATGGCCTTTATCGGCGTCCCGGTTAAGGCTGAGGACAGGATCCTTGGGACGTTGTCGATTGTAAGAGACAGCGCAAACGGGTCCCGCTACGATGAGGACATCTGCTTCCTGACGATGGTGGCCAACCTCGTAGGCCGCACTATTCGCCTCCATCGCGGCTTGACTAGGGATCGTGAGCGGCGCGTCGATGAGAGCTGGACAGCGGAGAATTCGTCCGATGAGGACCGGACCGACCCCGTCCCGCATGCACCCGCCAAGATGGATGGGATCATCGGGGAGAGCCCCGCACTCAAGCAGGTGCTCGAAACCGTCTCCATTGTAGCAAGGACGAATTCCACCGTGCTTCTGAGGGGCGAGAGCGGCACCGGCAAGGAGTTTTTCGCGCAAGCCATACATAGGCTCTCGCGCCGGCGGAGGAAGTCTTTCGTCAAGTTGAACTGCGCCGCACTGTCGGAAAGCGTTCTGGAGTCGGAGCTGTTCGGACATGAGAAAGGCGCCTTCACAGGGGCAATTTCCCAGCGCGCAGGCCGTTTTGAATTGGCAAACGGGGGGACGCTGCTGCTCGACGAAATCGGCGAGATTTCACCTGCATTCCAAGCCAAGCTGTTACGTGTCTTGCAGGAAGGCGAACTGGAGCGTGTTGGCGGCACCAAGACGCTGCAGGTCGACGTGCGACTTATATGCGCCACCAACAGGGATCTCGAGTCGGCTGTCGTAAGCGGGGAGTTCAGGGCCGACCTTTATTATCGCATCAATGTGGTGCCAATCATCCTGCCTCCGCTCCGAGAGCGACCGGGGGATATCCCTCGCCTTGCGAACGCCTTCCTCGAACGATTCAACAAGGACAACCATCTCGAACTCGCCTTCGCGCCGTCGGCGCTCGAGTTTATCTCGCAATGCTACTTCCCTGGTAATGTCCGCGAATTGGAGAACTGCGTGCAAAGGACGGCCACGCTAGCGCGTTCAAGGACAATCGCTCCATCAGATTTTGCCTGCAACAATAACCAATGCCTATCTTGGCTCCTCTGGAAAAGAGCTGATCATTCGCACAGCGGCAATACCGGCAACCAGCGCTTTCGAAGCAATATAATGCCCGCCGGATTGCCGATGCCGGCCGGGCGCTTCGGCGCCCCGCAGGATAGCGTGCGACCCCATACTGCCGACCCTGCAAACGATCCCGCTCTCCCTGCAATAGGCCCGCGCCTGACGGAACGCGACCGGCTGATCGGCGCGATGGAGAAGGTCGGCTGGGTTCAGGCCAAGGCCGCCCGTGTCCTCGGCGTTACGCCGCGACAGGTCGGATATGCTTTGCGCCGACACGGGATCGAGGTGAAGAAATTCTAGCGTTCTCATGACGTGGAGAACGAGAACACTGCGCCGGCTACGTGAAATGTGTCGGGCCCGGGCCAAAGCTGCGCGAGTGTGTGATGCTGTCACACGCCTTCATCACCCGCCCTTGCCGACGTCTTGCCGATCGCAGAAAGGAGTCACCCCACTCTCCTGAATCGGAACCATGCAGACCCAAATGAGCAGTGGCAACTTCACCGCGGACGAGCTCGCCGTCGCCGAGACCGACATCCTCGTCGGAAGACCGGTCGGGAGTTGTGCCGAGGGCGATCACGGCCGAGCGGTCGACGCGGGATTTCTATCTTGAACTGATGTCCGGCCGGGTCGTCTTCCTCACCTTCTAACATAGTCCTGTTAGAAGTCCGACAAAGCTATGTCGGAGCAACTCCATGATATCCGACGCGCAAAGCCAATTCGTGAACTAGCGCCACCTTTTCAGTTGGCATTGCTCTTGCGCTTCGAACCGCGACGTTAACCCGTAACGGAGCCCTTCAATGGCCGCACCGGTGATTTCAGTTGAGAGCCTGACCGGCGCGAGGTTCTCCGACCAGTTGCTGGTGAGCGCGAAGTCGGGTGGCTGCGCATCTTCCTCCTGCGGGTCGTCGACAAGGCCGGACGATGTGGATCCGGCCATCTGGGACAAGATCAAGGATCACCCGTGCTTTTCAGAAGAGGCGCATCACTATTTTGCGCGCATGCACGTCGCGGTGGCGCCCGCCTGCAATGTCCAGTGCAACTACTGCAATCGCAAATACGACTGCGCCAACGAAAGCCGGCCCGGGGTTGTGTCGGAAAAGCTGACGCCCGATCAGGCGGTACGCAAGGTTATCGCGGTCGCCAACGAAGTGCCGCAGCTTTCCGTGCTTGGCATCGCCGGACCGGGCGACGCCTGCTACGACTGGGAGAAGACGAAGGCAACGTTCGAACGCGTCGTCAGGGAAGTCCCCGACGTCAAGCTCTGCGTCTCTACGAACGGGCTCGCGCTGCCGGACCACGTCGACGAGCTTGCCGACATGAATGTCGATCACGTGACGATCACGATCAACATGGTCGATCCGGAAGTCGGCGCAAAGATCTATCCCTGGATCTTTCACGACCATCGCCGCTACGTCGGCATCCAAGCCGCCAGAATTCTGCACGAGCGGCAGATGCTGGGGTTAGAGATGCTGAGCGCGCGCGGCATCCTCACCAAAATCAATTCGGTGATGATCCCTGGAGTGAACGACCAGCACCTGATTGAGGTGAATAAGTGGGTCAAGCAGCGCGGCGCGTTCCTGCACAACGTCATGCCCCTGATTTCGGACCCCGCGCACGGAACGCACTACGGACTGACCGGGCAGCGCGGCCCAAATGCAATGGAAATGAAGGCTCTTCAGGATCGTCTTGAAGGCGGCGCCAAGTTGATGCGCCACTGCCGGCAGTGCCGGGCAGATGCCGTCGGCCTGCTGGGCGAGGATCGTGGCCAGGAATTCACACTCGACCAGATTCCTGGCGAGCTCACCTACGATGCCGGCAAGCGCGAAGCCTATCGGGAGCTGGTCACGGACGAGCGCCGTGATCGCCTGGCAGCCAGGAGCGAAGCGATCGGAATGGTCAAGACAACGAGCTCCGGCAAGTCCCTCCTCGTTGCGGTGGCGACTAAGGGCGGCGGCCGCGTCAACGAACACTTCGGCCATGCCAAGGAATTCCAGGTGTATGAAGCGTCGCCGATAGGGATCAACTTTATCGGGCACCGCAAGGTTGAGCAGTATTGCCTCGGGGGTTGGGGCGAGAAGGCCACTCTCGACGGGGTCATCGCTGCGCTTGAAGGCGTAGACATAGTGCTTTGCGTCAAAATTGGAGATTGCCCCAAGGATCAGCTCGCGGCCGCCGGTATCCGAGCAACCGACGCTTACGGCCATGACTACATCGAAACGGCAATCAGCTCGATTTACGCCGCCGAGTCCGGCGTCCAGGCACTCGCCGCGACGGCCTGAACCTATCTCATTTACTCGAATCAGGAATCAAAATGGCTTTCAAGATTATCGCATCCCAATGCACACAATGCGGCGCCTGCGAATTCGAATGCCCGTCGGGTGCGATCAAGTTCAAAGGCGAGAGCTACGTGGTCGAGCTGCAGAAGTGCACCGAATGCGAGGGAGCTTTCGACACGCAGCAATGTGCTTCGGTGTGTCCTGTGCCGAAGACCTGCGTTCCTGCCTGAGTCCACTGGGTACCCACACAACTGGCTGCCCCGGGGAATGCCTGCGCGCCTCATCAATGACACTAGCCTCAGAGAACCAAGGAACCGCCATGCGGCTCGCACGCGAACAGGAGGTGGAAATCCGCAGACCTCCCCAATTTCAGCCGGGAGAGCGGGTCCGTGCCACTCGCCACATTAAGAATGACGGCACCTATCCTGGCAGGGAGATCGGCGAAAATCTCGTGCGCAAGGGCGAAGAGGGTTATGTGCGCGACATTGGCACGTTTCTACAGCAGTTCTTCATCTACGCGGTCGAATGGATCGACCGTGGGACGGTCGTCGGCATGCGAGCGCGTGAATTGACGAGCCTCGACAACGCCGACGCTCCCTGCAGTGCCGAAGAAAACGCCAATAAAGGAACGGCCGCATGAAGGTAATGATCCGCAGGACCGAGGCCGGGTTGTCGGCGTATGTCCCCAAAAAGGATCTCGAGGAGCCGATTATCAAGTTCGAGAACCAGGACCTGTGGGGCGGGATCGTAACGCTCAGGAACGGCTGGCGGCTCCTCCTTCCCGATCTTCCGCCGCATACGCGTCTGCCGATCACCGTCGAGGCAAGGAAGCTTTCCGACGGGGATTGATGCCGCCCGTCAATGAGAGGCGTCAAGAGGAAACGAGCATGAACACGATCCCGACCTCGGGCCACCTAGTCGTGGTCCGGGACAGTTTTGCCCGAAAGCTGCTTGAGCTGGCCAGACGAGCGTTAGTCTCCGATCAGGTGATCCCGTATCTCGGTCCGGGTCTCCTCCGGCTCAGCTCTGCTGAGCCGTCTGTACCGTGTACCCCCGAAGCCGTTGCCGAGGCACTCAACACGCGGGCGCCAGCCCCCTCAAAGATCCGCACCAATATGTGGTCGGTCGCGCAGTTCATCGAACAGCGCCGGCATCGCCGCACACTTCAAGCTTGGATGACTGATATATTTGCCGGGCCGGCGGCGCCGAGCATCCTCCACGCCTGGCTCGCAAAACTCCCGCTCTCCCTCATCATCGACAGCTGGTACGAAGGCGCCATGCGCGCGGCGCTGGCAGAGATCGGCCGAACCGACGTCGTCGAGATACAAGGCGTCACGCGGGCGAACGAAGTTGGCGACATTTGGACCAGAACTTACGACTTGTCGGGAAGGGAACTCGAGGCTGGAGCAGCGACAAAGACGGTTCTCTATGCGCCACATGGCAGTATTAGGCCGGCCGCAAATTTCCTCATCGCCGATTCCGACTATGTCGAAGCCCTGACTGAAATCGATATCCAGACGCCTATCCCTGATGTGGTCAAGGAACGACGCGTCGACCGGGGGTTTTTTTTCGTCGGCTGCCGCTTCAATGATCAGATGCTGCGCACTTACGCCAGGCAGATCATGAAGCGCTCAGAAGGCCCCCGTTACGCGATAATGGACGGGCAAACGCTGACCAGAAACGAAGCCCGTTTCCTTGCGGCAAGCGGAATCACGGTGATCGACATGCCAGCGAGCGAAGCCGTGGCGCAACTCGCCGGATCAGCATCTTGAGCCGATGGTGGCCAGGATCAACTTAACGTCTTTGATGTGAGTCGACCGGCTCGCTTCCGAAGGCGCAAAATTCAATCGGGGGCACTCGGTGGGCAGTGATGCTGTTGGCACGACCTCTCTAAAATCGTCCGCGCATGTAAAAGCGGCCGGGTGGGGCCGGGGCTTGAGCACGCTACTGCGCATTACGCGCATGAATTTGAGGCACCCGTGGCAGGTCGCGTTAGCTATCGGTTCGACGATGGTAGCCGTAATCCTGCAGTTGCTCATTCCCCAGCTTCTCGGCCGGGCTGTCGACCAGACCCAGGTAGCCATCGGGGGCGGTGTCACGGTGACGGCTGCAGAACAAGCCCTCTGGACTCCTGCTCTCCTGCTGCTCGGCGCGAGTACGCTACGCGGCCTCTTTACGATGGCGCAAAACTACTTTGCCGAAGCCGTCGGGCACCACGTCGCGTACGAACTGCGGCTTGCTTGTTACGACAAGGTCCAGCGCCTGAGCTTTTCCTTTCACGACCGGGTGCATTCAGGCGACCTGATCACCCTCGGCATCCTCGATCTCGACGGCGTGCGGATGTATTTTTCCACCGCCCTGGTTAGGTTCTTTCTGCTCACCATGCTGATCGGGATAGGCGCCTGCATGATGATCTCAACCGACCCGGTGCTCGGTTTGATCGCGCTGAGCTTCGTGCCTTTCGTAGCCTGGCGATCGTCGGTCACCCAGCTTAAGCTACGCGCCATCTGGCTCGACCTGCAGGAGCGGCTTTCCGTCCTGGGCCGCGTGATGGAGGAAAATCTCGCGGGCATCCGCGTGGTCCGGGCGTTTTCGGCACAGGCTCATGAGATGGCGAAGTTCGACATCGCCTCGAAAAGCGCGCTCGAACTCGCGCACGAGCAGGTTGACGTGTACGTGCCCAACACGTCGGCAATGACCCTCGCCTTCTTTGTCGCCATGGGGTTGGTCCTCTGGGTCGGTTGCGACAAACTCATCGCCGGCCAGATCAGCGTTGGAACGCTCACGACGTTCCTGACGTTCATGACGATCCTGCAAATGCCCGTCCGCCAGATCGGACTCATGGTCAACGGCTTTGCCCGCGCTTACACTTGCGGTTCGCGCCTCTTCAGTCTGCTCGACCAGGACATCACGATCGGGGATGCTTCCGGTGCAAGACCGCTCGAGATCGGTGAAGGAACTCTGCGCTTCGACAATGTCTCGTTTGCATATCCCGGCACCGGAAACCGCGTCATTCTAAAGAATATTACCTTCTGCGCCCGTAGGGGCGAGACGATCGCGATCGTGGGTCCGCCGGGTTCTGGCAAGTCGACAATGGCTCACCTGATCCCCCGCTTTTACGACGTCACTGGTGGCACCATAATGCTTGACGGGCAGGACATCCGCGGGGTCACCCTCGCATCGCTTCGCAAGGCGGTCGCGGTCGTACAGCAGGATGCATTCCTGTTCACAACCACAATCGAGAACAACATCGCTTATGGCGACCCCTGGGCGAAGGAACAGCCGATCGAGCGCGCTAGCGAATCCGCCCAGTTGCACAATTACATTCTTGGCCTCCCCGCTGGCTACAAGACAGTCGTCGGCGAACGCGGCGCCTCTCTCTCTGGCGGCCAGCGTCAGCGTCTCACCATAGCTCGCACGATGATGTTGCGCCCATCAATCGTCGTTTTCGACGACTCAACGGCCGCGATCGACGCCGCCACAGAGCAGCGCATCCGCGCGGCGATACGGCGTTTCGCCAAGGATAGAGTGACGATCATCATCGCCCACCGGCTGAGTTCACTCAAGCACGCCGACCGGATTCTGTTTGTCGACAACGGCGAGATCGTGGAACGCGGCACCCATCAAGAGCTTTTGGCCAAGCGAGGACGCTATAAGGCCCTTTATGATCTTCAGTTGCGCCCGGGAGATGACATTGCGACCACGTTTGGAGGCGCGCCCTGATGGCCAAGCGGCACGCCAACGAACTCGAAATCGAACCGAATGATAGCGGTAGACGCCCTCCGCGCGCGGTCGTCGGGTCCCATCGCATCGAGGAGGAGATCTTTGGCCGGGCTTTCGACAAGAACATCATTCGCCGCATATGGGCCTTCGTTCGTCCCTACCGAGCCATGGCGGTCGTCTCGCTTGCCGCATTGCTGATTTTCACTGGCACGCAGCTTCTCATCCCGCTGATCATCCGCTACGCGATCGACCACGCCATATCTCCGGCAGGCGCTGATGCCTCCGCCCTGCTTGAGGCTGCCGTCGCGTTTGCGCTTGCCATTCTGGTTAATTTCGGCGCCGCCT
Organism: Mesorhizobium sp. WSM4845; assembly: GCF_055811455.1. NCBI lineage: Bacteria > Pseudomonadati > Pseudomonadota > Alphaproteobacteria > Hyphomicrobiales > Phyllobacteriaceae > Mesorhizobium > Mesorhizobium sp. WSM4845. The sequence goes on along the minus strand of NZ_JBVVQA010000020.1, from coordinate 43,772 downwards.
ACGCGCAAGAAACCGTGGTAGGGAAAATGGCCGAGAACGTCCTCTTCGACATCCGACGCGCCATGTTTGCCCATCTGCAGAAGGTATCGCTCTCCTTCATGGACAAGACCGAGGTAGGACGCCTGATGTCCCGCCTTCAGGGCGACGTCAACTCTATCCACGAATTTCTCGAAAACTCGATCTACTCCGTAGGCGACATTGCACTTCTCTTCGGCATCATCTTCGTAATGCTGTCGGTCAACTTCAGCCTCGGCTTTCTGACGCTCTCGGTCTTGCCGGCCCTGTTGATTATCCGCATCGTGTGGCTGCCGCGTGCCCGCGAGGCCTTCATGGCTGCACAAGAGACCAATTCAGTCGTCAACGGCGCATTGGCCGAAGCGATTCAAGGCGTCCGAACCGTCCAGTCCATGGACCGCCAGTACGTCAACTTCGTATTGTATGACGACAAGGCACATGCCGACCTCACGACTCACCTGACCGCTGCCAGGTATGCGCAGGTCATGGTCCCGATCGTCGATGGCCTAACCGGCCTCGCCATGGCTGTCGTCATTGTGGTCGGCGGCTCCATGATCATGAATGACCGCGTCGATGTGGGCGTATTGGTTGCCTATATATTCTACATCCAACGCTTCTTTGACCCAATTCGCTCACTTACTCTGCAATATTCCGTGATGCAGCGCGCAATGGCCTCCGGCAAGCGCCTGACCGATGTGCTCGACGTCAGGATCGAGATCCAGGACAAACCGGATGCCAGGATCCTTTCGCCCGAAATGGACGGCTCGGTCGAGTTCAGGAACGTCACGTTCGGCTACGAGCCCAACCATCCGGTCCTGAAAAAAGTCTCCTTCCGGGTCAATCCCGGCGAGACGGTCGCCTTGGTCGGGCCGACCGGCTCTGGTAAATCGAGCGCGATGGCCCTCGTCCACCGCTTCTATGATGTTCAGCAAGGTCAAGTCCTGGTCGGGGGACATGATGTGCGCGATCTTACCCAGGAATCGCTCGGGCTCCAGATCGCCATGGTGCTGCAGGAGCCATTTCTGTTCACCGGGACGATCTTCGAGAACATCCGCTACCACAAGACGGAAGCCACGCGGGACAAAGTGATCGAGGCCGCCAAGGTGGTCGGCGCCCACGACTTCATCATGAGCCTTGCTGACGGGTATGAAACTCAACTCGGCGAACGCGGCGGCAACCTTTCTCTCGGCCAGCGCCAGCTTGTCAGTTTCGCCCGCGCTCTCGTTGCCGACGCCAAAATCCTTGTTCTTGACGAGGCCACCGCCAACATCGACAGCTACACTGAAATGCTGATCCAGAAGGCTCTGAGAAAACTCCTGGAAGGCCGCACTGGCCTTGTCATCGCTCACCGGCTCGCCACAATCCGTGATGCCGATCGCATCATCGTACTTCAGAATGGCCAGGTTGTTGACACCGGCAACCACGACAAACTGATGGCTATGGGTGGGCTCTATTCCAAACTCTACAATCTGAACTACTCGTCATTCGACGACATTCCCGAAGAGGAAGCCGATCCGACCGGACAAGCCGCCTCTCGTACCTGATGCTCCTTGCGAGCCGTATCTGACCGTCCAGGGGCACCGGCGAAAGCGCCGATAGCGATTGCGCTAAATCCCGGACGGCCATGGGAACCTGATCATCGCCCGCCAGACCGGAACCGGCAAGTCGTGGCTGGCCGGCGCCTTCGGCCGGCAAGCAGCAGGGCTCGATCGTTTCGGTGCTCTATGTGCGCGTGCCGCCCTGTTCGAGGATTGCGCTCGCCCATCCCGGTGGACGCTTCCCCCGCCTTCGATCAGGATCACCCGCTCGCAACTGCTCGTCCTCGATGGCTTCGGAACCCTTACCGAGCAACAGCGCTCGCATCTGTTCGAAATCGTCGAGGAACGAAATCGCCGCACCGCCCAGGTTCCGGTGGCCAGATGGCACGACCTCATCGCACCTTCACCGTCGCGGACGCCATTCTCGAACGGATCGTGCAAACGCACCGTACACCGGATCGTGCTACAGTGCGACAGAATGCGGAGAGCAAAAGGCCGCGCCCCTAAACCGGTCTCAAAACGGCGAAAGCAACCATCCGCGACCGTCGCCGCCAGACTGCCCGAGACGAAGCACTGTCCGGGAATTTTGCGGAACCCCTTTCCGGCCTTTGCGAAATGGGCATCGATGCCCAATCGGCACAGTTCACCAGGCAACGTGGAGCTCCAGGTTTAGCCTCGAACCGCCTGCATTGTCCTCAGTTCCATCACCGATCCAGGCACGACTGCCCATCCGAACAGGACGCCCGAACTGCATCCCAGATTGTCGCTGCTCGGGATCATGTTGATGATCGGCTGTATAGATCTGCACGGCAGGGCCCATTGCCGTTCCTTTGCCAATTCTCACCTTTGCCACGTCAAGGATTACGCAATTGAAGTTTAGGTAGACGTCGGCCTCGATGACGCCGGGACGACGCACTGCGCTGGGCAACCGAAACTGAGCGCCAGACAATCGCGGTGAGACGCCGACCAAGTCCCGTATAGCGCGCCTGAAAACCTTCGGCGAACCCATCGACCTTCATATCGACGACATATACGATGTAGGCAAGTCCCATCGCCGCTCCAAGGCCGCAGCCCTCGATATGCTCCAGAGTATCTGGGGAAGTGCAACATCGTGGCCCTCGATCGCGAACGGCTCATTCGTTTTGGCCGCGAGCGGGCCGCCCAAGGTGCTGGACCGATGACCCTCGGTATCGACATTGGCTTTGTAAAACTCATTCTGGCTCAGCCGCTGCGGCGCATTGCGTGCCCGTCAAGGTAGAACCGGTTGATCTAGCGCGTGTCGACCTAAAGAGGCTTGGTCTCGTTGGTAAACGCCATCAGCGCGACAGGCCCGCCCCGGGTGAGCTCTAGACTGGTCGCTCACTTCGGTGCAAACCCTCATCAGATGGCACCGGTTAGCCAGATCATTCGTTTCGCCGTAGCAACTGCGATGCGACAGGTGGAAATCTGCAAGGCACGTTGGTCCGATTTGGAAGTCCGCACGCGGATGCTTCTCATCCGGGACCGTAAAGACCCACGGAACAAGAGCGGCAACAATCAGCGCATACCGCTGTTCGAAGCGACCGGTTGCGACGCGTGGACCATTGTTGAAGGTCAGCGCACCAAGCGCGGTTATGAAGGATAATCGACTTTTCCCGTTTAATCATAGGACAGTCGGCACTGCTGACCTGACGCGGTTATTTTTCGAGCTCGGCGCGGATGCGACGCAATTCTCCTTCAATCAGCATCGCGGCATCGGCGTCTTTGAGAACTAAGTAGAGTTTCTCCGCCTCTTCGTAAGCCCACATAGCAGCCTGAAGTGCCTCGCTTTCGTCTATATCCCGAAGGCCACCGAGATAAAGTCTGGCAGACTCCTGATATAGATCTGCGGCACGATGGTAACTGGCTCTCGCCTCGTCCGGCGCGTCGTGTTGAATCAATTCGGCCAACCCACGGAAAGCCACGGCCAGATTCCTCACGATGCCTGCGGACCACGATTCAGGAGCGACTGCCCGCTGCGAAACGTCCTCAAGGATATCTATCGCTCTGTGATAATCGACCTCTGACTTGCTTTGCCTGGCGCGCATGCACAGCAGAATCCCCAGCCTCTCTTCGGCCGCCAATTTTCGACGCGATTGCGAGCCTCCGGTCAAAACCGTGAGGGCCCTGTCCAGAATTTCGATAGCAGCGGTGAGGTCATTCACCGCGGCACCTTCGTCTCCCTGCTCAGCAACCGACTCTGCAAACCCCAAGGCAGATTCGATCCAGTCCGATCGCGAAAGCGTTGGATTGATCTCCTCCGTCGCAGCGCGAAATGTTTCCATGGCTCGGCGGAAGGCTTCTTTCGACTGGACACCATTTTGGTTCCCAGGCGCTTCTGCAAGATCAAAGAGGGTTTGTGCCAAAATTGTACGTGCCTTGCCGTCATCGGCGCCGCCAGCTTCAAAGAATGCCGCCCAGGCCTTCACACTCGCTGCCAGCAGGTCAGATGCCTTTGCGGTGCTGCCTAGGCGGCCAAGACTGATCGCACGTAATCTGGCAGCATCGGGGTCGCTCGATGCCATGGCTTCTGTCACACCCAGTACAACGCTAGTGTCCCGTCCGCCGAGGCTGTCAATCGTTGCCTGTTCGAGGATCATGTCCTCAGCGCTTGGTGCTGACGAACTGCGCAGACGTCCGATCCCAAGGCCGAAGTCGCGTTTGAGACGTGCTATGACCGGATCTGTCGGATCCGCGATAAGTTTTTTTCGGCTGTCGAGCACAGCTAGTGGGTCGGTCATCCAACCAGGTGCGCCAAATCCGAGACCACGGACCAGCTGTGCAAAGAACTTGTCAGCGTCCTGATTCAGAATCGCGAACTTGTTTCGGCCTGCCAACATTTTCCTGACGCGGGGATTCAAGGAGTCAATTGAATCCTCAAACAGGACCCAAAACACCATCAGATTGGGTATCGCTGCACAGGCTCGTTCCAGGAGGGTGACAACACCCCCCTCCTCGCTGCCTGAATAACCAACCACAACCAACAGCTCAGCGTCTTTCAGGCCAAACATTGTACCCTGCATGGACAGGGCGTCCTGAGTGGCGAACGTATCCCCCACACTATTTCTAAGCTCATAGGTATACATCGATCCGTGCAGGTGGACGACCTGGGGATGGTCTGGGAGTGAGGCAACCCGGCTCAGCGCCGACAGACCATCAGCCACAACAGGTATCATCCCCGCCAAGATAATACCCTGGAGCACGAGCTGATCAAAGTTGGTGGTCAGGACCGTGTGGGCATAGTGGCAACGTACCAACTCACCAAGGCAAATGTGGGCCCAATTCACCTTGCCATCACTGCGATCGATCGCTGCTTTGATGATTGCACGCTGTTTGTTATCTGATCGAAAAAATTGCTCGAACAGATAGCCATATAGCCGTCCCCAATCGGGGTCTCCCACATCAAAGTTGGGTAACAGCCTCGCTATATCCGTAAGATATTCCCGCTCATCGAGCCAGATCAGTGCGCGTGCCGGGTCCAGCGTCTCCGTTTCAGGCGCCCTCTGAAGTTTTGCCAACTCGCGCGTCAAATCCTTCGCTATTTCGCTGGCCATTGGTATGCCCGCAGATCGCGAACATCCGGCGCCTATCAAAAAGACCGCTCCCGTGCAGCGTTGCCCGTCTCCCCACTCGCAGCCCGATTTTGCGATCTTAAGCTGAATACTCAGCTCTCTGACGCTCACAGGAACGGGACCGTCGAGTGGTGCAGACACCGAATCCATCCTGGGTATACCTAGGTTGACCGCCAATATTGAACACACAGGAGTTGTACAAAAAATTTCGACGATGTCTCTAATGCTTCGGAAAAAACTCATGCGAGTCAGGTAAGATCGCCGCATGATAAGAAAGATTTATGTTCTATGAATCCGAATAAGATATGTATATCTTCTGTAGAATAAAGGACATGTAAACATTTTTAAGTATATTTACAGCATAAGACATATGACTCGCGTCATAACGACGATTATCGTCATCCTGCACCGCTAAATCGCTAACATTATTCAACTTTTTATTTAGATGATCTATTTTAATACATTTATTGGCGTCCGCACTCGAGCCACTTGGCCTCAGCAGCCAAATTGAAATCTAGTAGCGTCTGCGCTTCCGCATGCTATAATCGGGTCGTCAAAAACTGGAGCTACAAATGCCAAATCCAAACCAGCAACAGGCAACCACCCCTTCAGCCGTGCCGAATCGTGACGTGCGCACGGCGCTTTTGAAGGGCCGTCTGGCCAACCCCGCCCTGCAGCGACTGCAGGGACGCGTCTTGTCCCAGGCCGAACCAAGCGACGTCATCACAAGCTATGACAGGATGCATCACCGCCACAGCCGGTCATGACAGTTAGCGAGGCACCTCCCCGGATTACGTCGTTCCTGGTCAAGGTCGCCTCGCGCTGCAACCTCGACTGCGACTATTGCTACGTCTATCACCATGCCGACCAATCTTGGCGCTCGATGCCAAAATTGCTTTCGGCAGGTGATCGTGGCGCTTTTGTAGAAAGGCTGGCGTCTTACTTGGCTGAAGAATCGATAAAGCATTGCACGGTCATCTTCCACGGCGGCGAGCCTTTGCTTGCCGGCCTCGAGACACTCGTAGCCTTCGCGGGCCAGATTCGCGCCGCGACTGCATCGACGGTCGATATCGGACTGCAGACGAACGGCCTCTTATTGACCGAAGCGGCACTTGAGGCGTTTGAGGCCGCCGATATCAGCATTTCGATCAGTCTGGACGGGCCCAAATACGCCAATGACAAGCACCGGAATTCAAAGAGGGGCCGTTCAAGTTTCGAGCGTGTCCAAGATGCGCTGGTGCGTCTCAAAAGCCATCCAAAGATCTTTGCAGGCGTCATCGCCGTCGTTGATCCCACAACGCCCGCGGAAGACCTGCTCGCGTTTTTCGCCTCGCATGCGGTTCCCAAGCTGGATTTTCTGTTGCCGGATGCACACCATTTGCGTCAGCCAGCTGGCCGCGGCGAACGACCTGATTTGTATGAAGCCTGGCTTTGCCATGCCTTTGATGTCTGGCTTGATCACTACCCGCACCTGTCCGTGCGAACGTTCGAGGCGCTGCTTGACGCGGTCGCGGGTCTGCCGTCCACTACCGACGCTTTTGGCCTTGGCGACGTAAGCCTCATCGGCATCGAGACCGATGGCAGTTACCACGACCTGGATGTGTTGAAGGTCACAAAGGACGGTGCGACGAAAATCGGCGGGACTGTTGCCGACACTGAGATTTCATCAATTGCTTCATCCGATCATTTGGCGGTGCACAGACAGTTGCTCAGCAAGCCGGGTCTCAGCGTGACTTGTCAAGAATGTGCGATCGTCGACATTTGCGGTGGCGGCTCGCTACCGCACCGCTACGGCGCGAACGGCTTCGACAACCCAACCGTCTATTGCGGGGAAATGACCGCTCTCGTCGCCCATATCAAGGGGCGACTCCAAGGTCTGTTGGAGGGCGGCGCGCGACCGGCCGAGACGCTACCGGACGTCTTCCGGTTTGAACACTACGAAGCGGCGGAGCTTGGCGCTGCGGAGATGACATTCCTGTGCGAAGCATCGCGCAATGCTCTGAGAAGTGAGTTTCTGGAAGCCGCCAGCTTTTTGCCTGCCGAAGAATTTCAAAAGGTCGCCGATCTCGGCGAATCCGAGCCGGAGCGAATGGCCGAGCTTTGCCAGCAGCCAGGAGCGGTTGCCTGGCAAAGGACGCTTGCCTCGCAGAATTTGGGACGGCTGGTGCATACGGTCGACGGACAACCGTTGTCGGCCGACCCAGCTTATCTTGACGACTTGCTAGGCCGGTTTGAAGGCGACATGACGTCCTTGGCCGTGGCCAGCGAGGATCCCTGGCTGCGCAAACCGTTCGGCGATGCTATCTATTTCGAAACAGAGGCTTTTGCTACGCAGGCACGGTCGGTCGTCGAGGAGGCGTTGCGGATTGTCGAAACGTGGCGCCCAGCTTTGGCAAACGAGATACGCATGGCCTGCCGCGCCGTCCAATTCGTTCGCGACCCCTTGGCCCACCCTGAGAAGATCGTGTCTTTCAGCGACAACACCGTACCTGGAGCACTTTATGTGTCTGTATGGCAAGGCGACCGGTTGATTGATCCCTATGATCTGGCCGATTCCTTGATCCACGAGCATCGCCACCAGAAGCTCTACCTGCTCGAACGCATCTCGCCCACCGTCGAACCGACCGACATGCGCGTGGTGTCCCCCTGGCGGGAAGATTTGCGGCCACCTTCCGGACTGCTGCATGCAGTCTTTGTGTTCGTCGAACTGCGCCGATTTTGGCAGTTCGTGCGGCACAATGGGCCATCGCGCCTCCACAATCGCGCGGTCAACCAGGTCAGGGACACCGACGAGCATCTTGCAGAGGCCTTTGCGACGCTTTTGAGCTGCCCGCTTACCCAGACAGGCCGCTCTTTGACCGAGGTCCTCAAGAAAGCCTCGGGGTCGGTGCTCGAAGCGGCGTGAGAACATTGATGCTCCCGGTCGATCGCCTGCCGGCATCCAAGTCCAGCCGACACGCGGTTCTTCGCGACTATTTCTGTGACAAGGATGCAGATGCCGTTCTGGGAGCGGCAGGATGGCATTTGAACCTATCCTGGCCGGATGGTCTCGAAAGGCATGTCGATCCACGGCTGCAAGAGGGGTTGGCATGGTGGAGTGACAACGTCACCCTACCGACGATGGCCTTAGCCCGCGCCCGCAAGCGACACGTGCTGAGCGTTTTATACGATTCCTGGACCCTTCAAAGCTGGAGTGAATGGGTGCATGCCGCCGGCGTCCGCCCAGACGAGCATGTGCTGATCCTACACGTCGACGACCACCGGGATCTGGCGAGCCCTCGCTTATTCGAGGAAAACGGGAGGTGGAAAGACCCCATCACCGGGGAGTTTTGCGATCTTGGCAATCCCGTGTCTGTGCGCGCGGCCATAGAAAGCGGAGCCATCGGGATGGGCAGTTTCCTAACGCCTTTTCTGCACGGTTTTCCGAAGGCTGAGGTGCGGCACCTGTGTCAGCCGCCAAAGGTCACCAAGACCCAGGATTTCGCAATTGGACTGACCAGACAGGCGGACGATTTGCTGGACCCAAGCCAATTCCGGCCCGCAGTGCAGCTGACGCCAACTTCAAGGCAGACCGGGCCTGGACTGTATCGTTCGACCCCCGACATCGATGATTGGCTCGAAGACCTGCCAGCCCGGCCAACGGTCCTTCATATCGATTTGGACTTCTTTAACAATCGCTATGACGGGGATACGGATTGGCAGAGCAGTGAGAAGCCCTTCGATCCGCCTTTGGACCATATCTTGGGAAAGATCGACGACATGACCGCGGCCCTTAACCGGTCCGGTCTTGGCTTCCAGCTTGTCGATATCGTGGTCGCTTATTCACCAGGGTTTTTCCCGGCCGAATACTGGCGAGAGGCCACAGATCGGATCGTGCCCGCGTTGGAGCGCATCTATGAGCGCTAAGCCTTCCCCAACAGCTGCGTCTCGCCGCAGCCCCAAGAGGCCAACGCCGAAACCCAAAGCCGTGCGGGCAAAACCGAGCCTCGAGTTTGTTCAACCTGATCTTGTCGTCCTAACGCCCACCAAAGGGACAACTGAACGTGGCGGCGGGCCCGGCGGTGAGGCCTGGAAAATTGAAACTAATGGCAAACGGGCAGGCGTTGTCTTCATCAATGTGATCGATGCGCCTCCGGTGGGCCGCCACGCGTCTATTCAGATCTATCTCAATAAACCAAGTCAGGGTCGCCGCATCGGTAGAATTGCTTACCGCAAGGCATGCGAGGCGAGCCGATACGACGTGATCTATGCCCACATGCGCAAGTCAAATCTTGCCTCGCGACGGGCAGCGGAGGAAGCAGGATTCAAAGAAGACGCGCGACCAGGGGCGACGCAGCTTCTTATGGTTTGGCGACGCGCGGCGTGATGGTACGGCCAAAGTGGCTAAAGCCGTCATCGATGGTGGATCTGTGCCAAGTGACGCTGAATGTGCGACCCGCCTTTCGGACCGAAGTGCAGGGCGAGGTCCGCGATGCTGAGATCGGACGATGGGCGAGGCTCAGAGGGCTCTATTTTTGCCGCGATCGGGACAATTTTGTCGTCTTCTCAAAACGTTCTGTGCTCGTTCGGCGGCTTCTTGCCATTGACCAGACCGCCGGTGATCACACGGTCTGGCTGGGACAATGGCTTGGCTATCCGCAGTGCTGTGCCCGCATAGCGCGGCGTGTCGGCGAAATGCACCTGGACGATTGGTCGGAGCAAATCTCCATGCGGCGTCACGTGGGGAATTTCTCGTTGACATCGGTCTCGCAATACACGGCAGGCCGCGCCCTCATCAGCCATGTCCCCTGTTCCGCGCATTGTCGGGCGTCGCTCCGCATGGCAACGCAGGTGCTACGGCGATCGCACCGGTTCCAACAGCGCTTGGCCAACTTCCTTCCTTCACGAGGCTTCCGTGTACACAGCCGTCGTTGTTCCCTGCCTAAATGAAAAGGCCTCGCTTCTTGAGACCTGCATTTCGCTCGGTTTCAGCAGGGGTGCCACCCCTTCCGATACAGTGTTGATCCTGGTCGACAACGGCTCGACTGACGGCACTCTCGACGTGATGGAGGCCATCAAGAATGCCAGTCTGGGAACAGTGCTGTTGGGGCAGACGCTCGAGCGCGGTTACGTACCGCCCCGTCACCTGGGAGTGTCGATGGCGGAGACCTTCGCCGATGAACTTAGTATTCCTAATAATGAGCTCTTGATCCTTCAAGCCGACGCCGACACTATCTACGATAGGGGTTTCATCGCCTCTATGGCGGCTTCGGCACGATCGGCGCCGCAAGATCTGATCGAAGGCATCGCTCGAACGACAAAATCTTTTCTTGCAGATTATCCCGGCTACCACGCGTGCTGCGCAAGCGCCGACGAAGCGGTATCGCGCCTTTTTGTCCCTGAAGCCGACGAAGTTATCGTCGACGACAAAGTCGCCGGATATCGCCTGTCCGAGTATTTGAAATGGGGCGGACACCGCCGGGAGTTTGATGCTCGAGGCGATGAGATATACGCGGAAACGTCGCGGCTTTTTATCCGCGCGAAAACGGTTGGGGCCAGGCGCACACGCGCTCCCGAAGCGGTGGCCTATCCATCACGTCGCAAGACCGAGGCTAACCCGCTGGGGACATTCGCCACAGCAGGATTTCCGCGGGAAAGCCGGTGGTGGCACCGTTGGGACAATTTGCATCCCAACCACCACTCACTGCGGGAATTCGACAGATCCGATGCTTTGGAAGCGTTCGCCAGGGCCATGTTTGTCCGACAGGTTCACACGCTGATTCTGTTCGCTTTAGTTCCCACTCATGTTCGGTTGGCGCTTGATGGCCGAACAATCAAATCCTTGGTGGGATCACCCCTCGTTCCACTGCTGGAGAGAGTCGCCGTTGCGCGCGAGTCTCTGAGGACGACACCTGGGCAACTGCTGGAGGGATATTTCGACCTGGCTGAACGGCAACCAGGGCTCTTCGCCGATTGCATAGAAAAGGCCGGCGATTAATCTCTGCCTTAATCGCCGTCGGCATTTCTACTATGACGCCAACCTACCTCATGCATCCGACCCGCTCGGCCCGCAGTCCGGCCAAAGAATAATCATTAAGCGCTCGGGAAGAGAATAGGCGCCACTCGGGTGCGTAGTTCGCCAGTGTCTCGCTTCTGGCGCCACCACAGCCGCAGCGGTTCCAAGAGTTGCGGCGAAAGCATGGGGTTGCGATCCTTGCGTCCTTTGTCCTGTTCGAGCCGGATCAGCATGCGTGTGCTGTCGATATCATCGATCTTGAGGTGCGCGACCTCCGATAGCGCAGGCCCGCGCGATAGGCGACACCGAGCGCGGCCTTGTACTTGATACTAGGTGCTGCCTCGAGCAGCCGCGCCGCTTCCTCGACGCTCAGCACGTCCGGCACCTTGTGTGGATAGCGCATGATCACCAGCACACGTGCCAGATCCCGCCGCTTCAGCGTCACCAGGAACAGGAACCGCAACGCTGAGACCGCGCCGTTGATGGTCGCAGGCCCGACGCCGTTCTCATGCTGATACAACTGAAAGCGACGGATGTCCTCGGCGTCGCAGTATCGGGAGAGCGTCGGAGGAAGGCTGCGAAGCGCCGGACGTGACGAACGTAGTCCTGCTCGTGGTCGAGCGTCTCCTTGCTCGCTGCTGGCAGCGCGCGGTCGAACAACGCCCACAAGACGGCCGGTTCGTCGCTTCCCGCCAGCACGCGGCTCCTCGCCTCAAGCAGGTCGGCGGCGCCGCGTAATAATTCGTCCTTCGCGAACAGCTCGTCCGGCAGCTGCGTGAACAGCGCCTATCGTCTCGTCGATGGTTGCCCCGGAGCCTTCACCTTCGGCATCGCGCACCCCATACCAGCCGGGCCCCCAGATATCGGCCGGGCCGGGATCTTCAGCGACCGCAAATTTGACCGAGTTAACCGCGCGTTTCGGCTGCGCCGCCGCAAACTGCCGCCAAGAATCGAGCAGCCCTTCCCGCCGATCCTGATCACTCCGCAACGTCTCGATTAGCGCCGCATCGTCCATCGCGGCCAGGTCCGAGGCGCTTAGTCGCGTGTCAGGTCCCACCTCATTTCCGTCCAGCTGCATGATCGAGTGCAAAGGTACAACCCTTACGCCTATATTCCGGACGATCTGTTCAAGCGGTGGCTCCAGCGTGCCCACATGCTACGCGGCCGCCCGGAAACATCCCGACTGGCAGAGCCTGCCCCTGCGATTCGAATTCTGGGGTACCGGCAAGCTGACAGCAGAATCTCTCGCCCTTTTCGAGCAGGCGAAAGAGACGATCAGCCCCAAGCGCTACTCGATTGACCTGAAGCTTGGTCCGGAGATCACGCGCAGTGCAAGTTGACCAAGGACGCGAGTGTCATCCTCACCGTTGAAAAGCATTTCCTGACCGCATCGGAGCTATCCTTTAAGGTAGATCGAGCTTGGAGCAGGCGGCCCTCGAAGCAGGGCTGCGTCTTCGCGCGAAGACGACCACGGTCCCTCAGCCAGAACCGGGAGCATCTCGTCACTGGCTACGGCCCCGAACTCGCCGCAACGGCTTCTCAGATCAACCGCCTAACCGCCACCCTTGAAGAGGAGGCGGCCATGGTCACGGCATTGATCGCGAAGTCCCCCAGGCAGCAGGTAAACCCAGTTGCCACTGGAAAGGTTCAAGTTCGTGACTTGGCAACCTCGGCGCCTGCCAGTTGAGCGACATGAGGCATCAGAAATACATCAACGAGGTACGCGGCGTAATCCAGTGAGATCGGCAGCATGGATGAGGTGATTTCATTGTCGATATAACTCTCGGCATCCCAATAGCTTCGAGTCAGATCCTCATTGGCCGGTTCCATCCGCTCGATAATCCTTTCAAAAGCGGCGTGAGCGGTATCGATAAGCACGGTACCGTCGGTCCCGGTGACAGGCAGGGACGCAATAACGGCATCGGAATCCATGACAATGTTTCCTTATGGGAATAGCGGTCTCTTACCTCAGCATTTTCGGTCGCCAGACCGACGCTGGTTCTTCAAGAGGTGGCTGATGAATGCGCCAGGCGCCACCTTATGCTCAGATGCGCACAGGCAGGATACGCGAGAATCCCTCAGACGCAATCCAAATCCTCGCACCGTCGTCCTGCCGACGGTCCAGTTTGTTCAGCACTCTATCCGAGGGTCTGTGACTGCAGTCTGGAAATCGTACTCTTGCTGACGTTATAGCGCCGCGCGCCTGAACGCATCGCCTCCCCGGCTGCCAAACTCGCCAGTGCTTCCCGCCTCTGCTGCTGAGAGAGCTTCGGCTTCCGGCCGAACTTGAACGCCTCTGGCATAGAACGAGCGCGGCCATTCCAGGTGTTTTCCAGGATCGTACGCTCAGGCATTTGGTCGCCCATCCCCACAGAAAGACGATGAGATCCGACATCTCGGATGTGGTGTCGACAAAGGGCTCGTCCAGCAGATGGAGTTCTGCGCCAGTTGATGAGACCGTCCAGACGATGTGCAGCATGTCGATGGAATCCCGCGCCACCCGATCACCGACGACGGCATACAGAACGTCGCGGGGTTCTAGCGCTTTGAGCACTCGCTGAAGCTGGCGTCGGTCGACATCCTTCCCGCTGCGTTTTTCGCAGGCAATCGGTCCTCATCCGCCGGAGCGGATCTCCTGGTTCAGACGGCGTCCGTCAGCGTGCCGGCGCCATGCGTTTCAGCTGCCGCCGCACTGCTCATCATGTGCGCCCAGCAGCTTGCGGTCCTTGATACGCGCGTTGCGCGGCGTCGGGCTCGCCCGCCGTCCGATCGCCGACGTAGAACGTACCGTCGCTCCACATCGCGTTCATGATCACCGCCAGCGCGCCACCGCAAAGCGTTTTGCGATCTCTCGGCCTCACCTCTTGACCTTGTCCTTGCCCTTGAAGCGCGTCATCAAACCGGACTCCGCCTCGTAGAGCGGGCGCAGCTCGTCCACGTCGCCGGCCTTCGATGTCCGGCCTTGAACGTCAATCGAAGTGCCCGACAGCCAGCGCCACGAAGTCAGCCCGAAGTAGGCCGCGACGTCGCGCGAGCGGAAGCCGGGGATGGCCATGAAGCGCCGGTACGGCTCGCGGCGAGATGCAGCAAGAGACCTACCCCCATCAGCACGCCGGCAGCACCAGCCGGGCAGTCAGGGGCTCACCCAAAAGGGCAATCGCCAGAAATGCCCCGATAAACGGCGCGGGCGAATAATACGCGCCGCTTCGATGCGAATGGTTGTTGCTCATCGAGCCGTCCCAAACGACATAGAAGGCCGCAATCTACACCCAACCTTTCCAGCGCAACAGCCGCATGGCGTTGGCTGTCACCAGCACCGTCGCGCCTGTGTCGGCGAGAATGGCGGGCCACAGGCCGGTGATGCCGACTACGGTCGTCACCAGGAACACCGCCTTCAGCCCCAACGCCATGGTGATGTTCTGCTTGATGTTGGCCATGGTCGCCTGAGACAGTTTTATCATCGCCGCGACATCGCCGACGCGGCCATGCAGCACCGCCGCATCTGCCGTCTCCAAGGCGACATCGGTGCCGCCGCCCATGGCAATGCCGATGTCGGCCGCGGCGAGCGCCGGCGCATCGTTGATGCCGTCGCCGACCTTGGCGACCGTCAGCCCCTGCCCTTTCAACTCGCCGACAATGCGTTGCTTGTCTTGGGGCAGCAGTTCCGAGCGCACCTCGATACCGAGTTGCTTGCCGATTGCCGCCGCCGTGCGCTGGTTGTCGCCAGTCAGCATGACAGTCCTGATGCCGACATCGGTCAGCGCCTTGAGGCCGGCCTGCGCGTCCGGCCGAGGCTCGTCGCGCATGGCGATGAAACCGGCCAGCACGTCGTTGATCAGCAGCACCGACACCGACTTGCCCTGGTCGTTGAGTTCGGCGATGCAGACCGCCTGCTCGGCCGGCAGCGCGACCTTCTCGCCTCCAGCGATCGGCGAGCCCAGGAAGACGTTCTTACCGCCAATGCGACCGACGACGCCCTTGCCGCCGAGCGCCTTGGCCTCCGCCGCCGGCGGCACCGGCACGCGATCGGCCTTGGCCTTTCGCAGGATAGCCAGGGCAAGCGGATGGCTCGATCCGGTTTCGAGTGCAGCGGCCAGCGACAGCAGCTCTTTTTCGCTGATCTCGATGGCTACGACATCCGTCACCACGGGCTTGCCTTGAGTCAGCGTCCCGGTCTTGTCCAAAGCCACGGCGGTGATCTTGCCCAAGCCTTCCAGCACCGCGCCGCCTTTCATCAAAAGACCACGCCTGGCGCCGGCCGAGAGCGAGGCGGCGATTGCCGCCGGCACCGATATGACGAGGGCGCAGGGGCAGCCGATGAGCAGCAGCGCCAGGCCTTTGTAGATCCATTCGTTCCAGTCGTCGCCGAAGGCCAGCGGCGGGACGACGGCCACCAGAGCCCCCACGGCGACGACGGCGGGCGTATACCAGCGTGAGAAATGGTCGATGAAGCGTTCCGTCGGCGCCTTGCTTTCCTGGGCCTCCTCGACCAGCTTGACGATGCGGGCGATGGTGTTGTCGGACGCCGCAGCCGTGACGGTGATGCGCAACACGCCGTCGCCATTGATGGTGCCGGCGAATAAGTCCGCGTCGACGCCCTTGCGCACCGGCACGCTTTCCCCCGACACCGGCGATTCATCGATGGCGCTTTCGCCCTCGATGATCTTGCCGTCGGCTGGAATGCGATCGCCCGGCCGCACCAGAATGACGGCGCCAACCCCAAGGGCTTCGGCCGGAACTTCGCGCGCGGCGCCATTCTCCTCCAGGAATGCCGTCTTGGGCACCAGCGTGGTCAGCGCCTGGATGCTGGAGCGCGCCTTGCCGGCGGCCACGCCTTCCAGCAACTCACCGACGAGGAACAGGAAGACCACGGTGGCGGCTTCCTCGCCGGCACCGATGATGACGGCGCCGATCGCCGCGATGGTCATCAGCATTTCGATGGTGAAGGGAATGCCGGCGAGCGCGGCCATCACAGCTCGCCGTGCAATCGGCACCAGTCCGATCAGCATGGCGACAATGAAAAGCCAGACGCCGGTGGCCGGCCAGACATAGTGAATCGCAAAAGCTGCGGCCAACGCAGCGCCGTTGGCGATACTCAGCCGGCCTTTGGCGCTGTTCCACCACGGACCCGTGGCCGGCGTGTGGTCGTGGCCATGCAAGCCCTCCACATCGTCGTGGTCATCTTTGGCTGTGCCGGCATGGTCGCGGCCAGCGTGGTCATGGCCGCCTTTGGTGCCGTGCCCGACCGACTTGGCAATCTGTCCGGCTTCGCTCAGAGCCACAGAATAGCCGAGGCCCGTCACCTTCTTTTCGATCGCGGCGAGGTCGCTTTCGGCAGTGTGCCTGACGGTCATGGTGGCGGCAGTGACCGAGACGTTCACATCCCGGACTCCAAGCATGCGGCGCACCGCGCTATCGATTTTCGTCGCGCAGCCGGCACAATCCATGCCTTCAACGCGATAACGAGTTTGTGCGGCGGTTGCAGCCATCGTCTCACTCCTTGAACCATTCCAGCGGCACGCTACATTCTCTAGCGACTAGAGGAGCAAGCGAAAAATCATGCGCAGTGTCCCGATTGGCGAAGCAGCACGACAGAGCGGCGTGAAAGTGCCGACCATCCGCTACTATGAGCAGATCGGCCTGCTGCCCGTGCCGAACCGCAGCGAGGGCAATCGACGGCACTATGAAACCAGCGATTTGCGCCGGCTGGCGTTTATTCGCCATTCACGCGAGTTGGGGTTCGGCATCGAAGCCATCCGCACCCTGCTGACGTTGCAGGATAATCCCAGCCAGCCCTGCGCCACGGCCGACACCATAGCCCAGGCGCGGCTGGCCGACGTCGTTCAGCGGATACGCAGCCTCACGGCATTGAAGGCCGAACTTCAACTCATGGTCGAAGGCTGCCGGCACGGGAAGGTCGGCGAATGCCGGGTGATTGAGGTGCTGGCCGATCACAGCCAGTGCGAACACGCTCGGCACTGACTGGACCCGATCTCGAACGATCTAATCATTCGTGAGCCGGCCTTTCCTCCATCCTCCAGGTCATGAGGCGCGACCGCACGGCGAGGTGATGGTTTTGACCACGGCTAAGCCACCCAGCTGAAGTCCGGCTTGCACTTCGGCAATTGTAGCAGCCGCCCTCTATTCCTTTGCATCGGCGCGTCGCAAGGACGTGATTTGCTTTACCCATGTAACAAACCAGGTGGGCCAGACCGAAGGTGATTTTGAGAAAGGCGGAGCGGCACCGCCGATGCGTTGGCCGTATCGCTTCGGCCATGAACATTGCCGACACTTGAAGACAAAACACGCTGGGACCGCAACCGTTGCCCTGAAATCTCAGCGAAATGCAAACGGACCCGTTTAAGTCGGACTTGGTGCCCAGGCTTTGCCCAGCGCGATCCTGAATTCATAGACCTTTTTGCTCAAAACTTCGCACGTGTCGCTGCGCGAGTAAGGTGGCAATAAATCCGTGCTGCGGTTTACCTGCGGTCATCCAGAATGTTCAGGGCGTAACGCGTGTGTCGCCGTTCGCCAGTTCTTGTCATCGCGCCCTTGGAAACGAGGTCTTGCAGATCTCTTGTCGCCGTCGCGCGCGATGCTTGAGTGATGGCGATATAATTCTCGGCGCTGAGCCCTCCTTTGAACCCGTCGATGCCTTCGCGGAACATTCGGGCGATGACCTTTTCCTGCCGCTCGTTGAACTGGTTTCGGTAGCGTTCGTAAAACTTGGCTTTAGCTACGGAGAATTCGACGCGGACCAGCGTTACGCGTTGCGCTTCAAGGATCGTGTTGGCAAAGTAGAGCAGCCAATTTGTTACCGCGTTGCTCTTATTGCTGGCCTGCAGGTTGTCGTAGTAGGCCTTGCGGTGGCGTTCGATCGTGTATGCCAAAGCGATGAGACTTGGTTCACCCAGGCTTTGAGCAAGCGCCTTTTCGCAGAGGGCACGGCCAAGGCGGCCGTTGCCATCCTCAAATGGGTGGATGCTCTCGAAATAAAAGTGCGCGATACCGGCTCGCGTCAACGCCGGGAGCGGCGTCTTACCTTTAGGCGCGGTATCGTTGAACCAAGCGGTGAAACCATCCATTTCGGCTTTGACCCGCGCTGAGGGAGGTGCCTCGAAATGCACTTTGGGCTTATCCAGCCGATTGGAAACGATCTGCATGACGTTGGCATGCTGGCGGTATTTGCCAATGGTCTCAATACGCCGTTCCCCCGACATCACCATCTTGTGCCAAGCGTAGAGAGTGCGATGCGAGAGGGCATGGCCAAAATGTAAATACACGTCGGCCATCATTTCCGCGATGCCGCGCTCGGCAGGCGGAATGCGCCTGTTCTCGCTGCCCCGCCCAAGTTGCTGGCGCAGGGATGATTGCAGACTCTCGCGGTTGAGGTATTCCCCTTCAATCGCGGATGTCTTCAAGGCCTCTTCACTGATAAGATCGATGCGTATCTGGTCGCGATCGTCAGAACCGACGTGCCGAAAGACACCCAGGAACTCACCCGATCGGAGCAGGAATTCGCTTTCCAGCGGTTCCAATTCTTCCTTATCGTAGGTAAAATGCGGCCAGTCAGCCTGCTCCCAATTCCATACCATGAGTTATAGCGTACCTTTCTATAACTCATAGTGCCTTAAATAATGAGCTATAGTAATCCTCTCTATGCCTCAGAAACCGGGGTTTTGGTCGGCCGTGAAGAATACGGAAGCCGCTGATATCGCATAGGAATAGTCTACTTTTCAGGCTTCCGAATTGCAGGTAACGGCCAGTTTGTGGATAGTTTTCTTGCAATTCCAGTTTGCGATTTCGCCGCCTGGCGAAGCGTGATTCACTGCTTTCATCGCAGTGAATCGGGAGCCAGGCGATGGGCAGACCACGCGAGCGGCGCGAGACTGGAGAACAGGATCTGTTCCGCGCTCGCCTTGATCAGATCCTCAACATGAACCATGAGTTGGTGCGGCTGGCCCGCACCATCGACTGGCCGGTGCTGGAGGCGCGCTTCGGTGCGGTCTATTCGGACGGTCCCGGCATGCCGCCGCTGCCGACCCGTCTGATGGCGGGGCTCGCCGTCCTCAAGCACACCTTCAACCTGTCAGACGAGGCGCTGTGCGCACGCTGGATCGAGAACCCGTATTTCCAGTATCTGTGCGGCGAGGAGTTCTTCCGCCACGACCTGCCGTTCGACCGCTCCTCGATGACGCGCTGGCGCAGCCGCATGGGCGAGGAGCGGATCATGGTGCTGCTGCAGGAAAGCCTCAGCATTGCGGTCAAGACTGGGGCGATGAAGCCGCAGGATACGCGCCGGGTCATTGTCGACACGACGGTTCAACCCAAGAACGTGATGTTCCCGACCGACGCCAAGCTCATCCATCGCGCCCGCGAGCGGCTGGTGCGGCTGGCGAAGAAGACGCGGCTCGACCTGCGTCAGTCCTATGTCCGGGTCGGCAAACAGGCGCTGATCATGTATCAGCGCTACGCCCACGCCAAGCAATTCAAGCGGGCCAACAAGGCGCTGCGCAGGCTCAGGACGTATCTGGGGCGCACCGTCCGCGACATCTCCCGTCAGATCGCCGGCGACGCGGAGCTGGACGCGCTTTTCAAATGGTCGCTCTACCAGGCCTCCACCGTTCTCGAACAGCGTCAGCGCCAGCGCGGCCGCAAGATCTACAGCCTGCATGCGCACGAGGTGGAATGCATCGGCAAGGGCAAGGCGCACGCGCCCTACGAGTTCGGGGTGAAGGTGTCCGTGGCGACGACGCTGAAGCGTTCAAAGGGCGGCCAGTTCGCCCTGCACGCCATGGCGCTCCCCGGCAACCCCTATGACGGCCATACCCTGGCAACGATCATCCCGGACATGCAACGGATCATCGGATCCGAAACGCAGCGCATCCTCGCAGATGCCGGCTACCGCGGCCACAATGCGCCGCAAAGTCATAAGTTCAGGGTCTTCACCGCTGGTCAAAAGCGCCGCGTGACACCGGCCATCAAGCGCCAGATGCGGCGGCGATCGGCCGTCGAGCCGGTGATCGGCCACATCAAGAACGAACACAGAATGGGCCGCAATTACCTCGCTCACACCCAAGGCGATGCGATCAACGCCATCCTGGCCGCAGCCGGTTACAACTTCTCCCTCCTGCTCAGGTGGCTGAAGGCGTTTTTGTGGCTCTTGATCGCCGCGTTCCTGAACCGGCCGAAGCAGCTTGCCGCTTAGCGATCAAGATTGTTCACAGCCGACGTTTTGCCCTGGTACGCACAAGTTCGCCTCTCTCGCGAAACGAAATCGGGGCGATTTCTTAATCGGCAGGCCGGTCGCTCCAAGTATCTAGGGCCTCCACAAGCGTGCGCGCCCCTCCACTCACACAGCAAGCACTATATCGGCATCATGCGCGGGATCGGGAAAGTGATGATGCGCCGGAGAAATTCAACTCCGAAGGCGGAGCGCGCATTCCACGTCAGGTAACTTGAGCCATGATTTCAGATTGGATCGTCCTTGCGGTGTATAGCGAAGCGTCTAAGGACAGATTCCCAAATGCTAGTTGGCAAAGTAGATAATTAGCACCGGCCTCTTCGAGCTGATCAAGAAGAGCTTGTCGCGCGGAAGATGCCGTTCCCACCACGCACAATTCGCTTTCGATTGCTGCATCCAAGCTCAGCGGCAGATTTGGGGGCGTCTGGAGCGCATTGAGGTCGTAGAGGAACCTGAAGCTCTTGAGCCATCGTTCGTAAGCGGGTGCCGCGAGCGCATATGCATCTGTTTCCGATCGCGCGATCACGACCATGCGGAGCATTCCAAGAAATGGCCCTCGCTCGTCCGCGTCGGCACTGCGCTCCCGGCAGGCTCGGAATGCATCTGTAATTCTGCGAACAGAAGAGGCAGGTCCAAGGCACGCGATATTGGCGCCACTTGAAGCGGCCCAGCTGGCCGACTCGGGTCTATTGGTGGCGATCCATGTCGGTGGATGGGGGCGCTGATAAGATCTCAGCGTCAAAGGGACGTCATTCAGCTCAAAATGGCGGCCGCGATAGGACAGCGTGTCGCCCTTCATCGCCTTGATAAGGATTTCGCTGGCTTCCGCATAGTGACCTGGCGCCGCCTCCGCAGCAATCCCGAAGTAACCCAGTTCGACTGGGAGAGAGCCGCGCCCTATACCCAGTTCGACCCTGCCACCACTCAATTGGTCCAGCATGCAGATCTCCTCGAACGCACGCAGCGGATGATAAAGGGCAAGGAGCATTACCATCGGGCCGACGCGAAGATGCCGGGTGCGCTGGACGACGCTAGATAAGAACAGATTCGGCGATGGGCCCCTCCCGTGCGGAGTGCAGTGGTGCTCTGCCAGATGATACGCGTAGAAACCAAGGTGATCGCAGGCCTCTGCCAAACTCAGGCGATCGGCGTATTGCCGGGCAATCTCGCAGCCGTCCTCGTCCAGGTGGTCGAATATGCCGAAGGTCAGGCCCTGTGGGAAGGCATTCTTCACGCGATTTTCTCCAACTCTTTGCAACAGTTCGTGGCTCGCAATGATGCAAGCAAATTCAAATTATCGGTGCGCTTAATGGCCGGGGAACTATCCACTGGTTAAGGCAGCAGCCGCTGACCGCCGGCACAGCGGGATCGTTTCCTCCGCCCTTCCTGCTATCTCTCTGGCGGCGTCAAGGAATTCATCCATCTCGGTTTTCGTACCGATGCTGATGCGGATGTAATTTTCCAGCCCTGCATCCGGAAAGAAGGCGACGAGTATCTTTTGCCTTTCCAAGGCTGCTTGCCACCATGAGCCTTCCTGCCCCGGTGGCACACGCGCTAGCAGGAAATTTGCGTGAGAAGGTATTACGGAAAATCCGATTTTCGACAGTGCCACCGTCACCCGCTGTCTTTCATGCTTGATGTGCTTGTGGTTCTCGGCATAGGCGGCGCGGTGCCCAAGCACACTGATGCCAACCGCCTGACCGATCACATTCATGTTGAAGACGTTCTGGAGATCCCGCAGCCTGCCAATGACTTCGGGGTGGCCAAGTCCAAAACCGACGCGAATGCCGGCGGTGGCATAGCTTTTCGAGAATGTTCTCAAGATCAGGAGGTTTGGATAGCGATCGAGGAGATGCAGACCATTGTCCGGTGCAAAATCGACATAGGCCTCATCCAAGACAATCAGACGGTCTGATTGCGATACCAGGCGTTCAACATCGGCCACTGGAACAAACGTTCCGGTCGGATTGTTTGGGTTGGCCAGCAGAATGAACTTGGCATCTTTTGCCGGTCCCAAAAGCAAGTCTTCGACGGGCAAGGAATGATCTGCGCACCATCCGATTTCGAGAAATTGAGCGCCCTGCAAACGGGCAAGTTTGCGGTTGAACGAAAACCCCGGCGACATCATCGCCATTCTGTCTCCTGGAACCAGGAAAGCTCTGTAGATAAGCCCGAGCAGTTCAGACGATCCGTTTCCGGCGATCACCTGATCCTTCGAGACGCCGTAGGCTTCCGACGCTGCTTGCCGCAAGCTGACGTTGTCGTCTTCTGGATATAAATATTGCCGTTCAAGAGCCGCCATCGCACTTTGCATTATGGCTTTCGGCAACGGAAACGGGTTCTCGTTCGTGTTTAGCTTGACGCAACAAGGATCCGGCGCCGGTTTGTCGGACAGCAGAACATCTAACTGTCCCGCTACTTGCGAAAGGGAAGAAAGCACAGTTTGCAGTTTTGCATCAGACATCAATTTTTCTCCGTTTCAGTCTCAGTGCGTCCGGCACGAGCTGGTGATCAAGACAGGGCCTGGACCACCGACGATAGCGCTGCCGTGAGACCCGGGTGCACGGTGGGGCGACGACCGCGGGGGCAGCGCGGTCTGTGCGATCGGATCGGAATTGCAGGAGCCCCGCATCACTCCTCAAGGGCGCCAAGGCACGAATACTTGATTGTCCCAGCTACTCGGCTCGGTGATTTGTTCAAAGACGTTTGATCTCGATGCCGTATTTCCTCAACACGTAGCCGATTTGGCGCGGCGTCAGTCCGAGCAGGCGTGCCGCCTTTGCCTGGACCCAGCCACATCTCTCCATCGCCTGGATGACACGTTCGGCATCGGCCATTCTCGCAGAGTGGACTACCCCGGCTGGGTCCAGCGGCGGCTGCCCTACGGTGTCCGACGGCGGTGCGACGGCGGCAGATCTACCGGCAGCAGCCGGCGGTATGGCCGGACTCAGCGGCAGCGGCCCGATCGGCGAGGGTTGCAGCGCGACTTTGCCAAGTCTGCAATTATGCAGCGCCTCGGCGAAGCATTTGTCTTGGCAGCATGCAAAGTCATCTTTCCCGATTGATGGCCCCGCCGCCAGAACTGCGGTCCGATACACGCAGTTTTCCAATTCGCGAATGTTGCCGGGAAAGTCACAGTTTATCAGTACTTCGATCGCGCTCGGATCGAAGGTCAACATAAGGCCATTCTCATCGTTGAAATTCTTGAGAAACTCAGCTGCGAGGAGCGGAATATCGCTGCGCCTTTCGCGAAGCGCCGGCACCAGCAAGGGAACAACACTGATGCGGTAGTAGAGGTCGGCACGGAACTCGTTTCTGGCAACTGCCTCTTCCAGGTTCTTGTTCGTGGCGGCAATGATGCGGACGTCGACTTTAATGGTCTGGTTGCCCCCGACCCGCTCAAATTCCTGCTCCTGCAGCACGCGCAAGAGCTTTGCCTGGAACGAGGCCGAAATCTCGCCGATCTCGTCTAGGAACAATGTCCCCTTGTCGGCCAGCTCAAAGCGCCCCTTGCGCGAGTTGAACGCGCTTGTGAATGCACCCTTCTCATGGCCGAACAATTCGGATTCCAGCACAGTCTCGGGTAGCGCCGCGCAATTGAGCTTGATGAAGGGCCGCTTGGCGCGCGGGGACAACTCGTGGATAGCCTTGGCGACCAGCTCCTTCCCGGTACCGGATTCGCCTCGCAACAGAACCGCAATCTTGGCCTTGGCTACGAGCGCGACCTTCTCAAGCAGACCGCGCAACGCCAAACTGTCGCCAATCATCCCCTCCACGTGAGTGTTACGCTGCGGGGCTAGGCGCTTCTGCTTTGGCAGGGAGTCCTGCTTTGCCATTGGTTGCTCGCGGTCGCCCTCGAAAGAGCGATGCGACTTCACTGCCTGCCCTACCAGGTTGGCGATTAGCGGGAGCAGACAGAGGCTGTAATCGAGCCAAACTCTTGAGCCATGGCGCAGTACGTGGTCGATGGTCAGCGTGCCCACGACATTTGCATCGACGCGAATGGGAACGCCGATGAAGGACACTGGTATGTCGTCGGAAGCCGCGAGCACGTCCATGTCGGCGGCGGTGAAAGCCGGATGAACCGCGATGTTCTCGGTGGCCAGGGGCTTGTCCGTCGCCAAAACCTGGTCGATTGCATTCCGCGGAACGTACGTCCGGCAGCGCTCACTGCAGCTCTCGGTCCGGCCGGCGCCTGCGATGATTTCCAGTTCGCCATCACCGTCGAAAAGAGAGATGATGCCGTGCCTCATCTGCAGAAACGATCGCAGCAGGTCTACAACGTTGGCCAGTCTGACCTCGAGCCCGGAGGGGGCGGTGAGCGCTTTCGAAATTTCGTAGATGCCGGCAAGCGCGCTCGCGCGCGACGGCAGAATGGCGGGTTCCGAGTCATCCCTTTTGGTGTCGTGCAATGATGTGCAGCTTGACGAAGTCTGCTCAGCACTGTCTTCAGATTGGCGACCATTGTCCTGATCTGACATGTCATCCTCGATCTTGGGCCGCGACAGCAACGCCGCGCCATCTGGATCTGCGATGTCCCCCCGCGTAAACGCATCATCAGATGGCATCAGGGCCCGAGCCACCGATGGCCGGCACCAACAAGAATGTCTTCGCACGGCGAGCCGCAGCATGATTGGCGCACTTGCTTGCGGGTGGGAGCCGCTTACCGGAACGCTTGAGACGTTGATGCGGGTAGTCGTGATGTGTCGGCGGGAGGACGCCAGAGTTCCGCAGGCGACATACTGCCTTGCATAAGATCAAGTGTGGGTCACGGTTTTGGGCGTCGGTCAGGCCCTGACGAGGGGCAAGCCCGAAAGACGCCGGAGGCAAGGCTTGATGCATGGCTTGGCTATCCTTACTGAACTGAGGCGCGGTTCAGGCTTCCGGAGCGCAACCACACGTTGCCCTACAGAGCGGGAATGAGGATGGCTAGTCAACCGAGCTTTCCTCGCATTTCTGAAAGGAAAGCAGGAGGACATGATAGAATTCCATCAACTGAGATTTGCCGACGGATCGATCTCGAACGGCAGAGTTACCCCGGCGTGTTCACGGATGCCCGGCGCGGTGAGCGTACGGAGGTCGACGCCTCCGGGATGCTGTCGGCGTTAGGGCGGCTGCGTCGGACACTACGGCCCGAAGTGTCGTCGAGCGGCTTAAGTGTTCGCGCTATGAAGCATCTTCTGAGTCGCACCGATGCGCGCCAGGTCCGGTGAATCATTCGGTCTTTTCGACGACCCGTCGGGACGCCACGGCTGCAGAGGGAGCGCGGTAAGAGCCAGCTCGTGTAGGGAATCCTCCACTTCCGTGCCCGGCCGGGTCGCAAATGCGACAAAGAAGCGAGCGGACACAGCGGATGCCAGAGTTACCGGCTGGTGGCTGTCGGGCTAAAGCAATGGGTGCAAAGCTGGGCGTTAGTGCGGGATTTCGCCAGAGATGACGGAAACAGTGCGGAAACCCGCACAGCCCACCCTACTGAGTCTGCCTCACCGAGCGGAGGAATACGCGTATTCGGGCGCGGGTCTCCACTTGGCACGCCCCTTGCTGTTCGACATGCCAGCAGCGCGTGACCGGAGCGCCGCGATGGGAGAAGCGCGGGAGGGAGGAGGCCCGCCCCGATCCGGTCAGGGAGAGAAAAGCTGTTGGCTCCACCAATCCGAAGCGCGGGTCCTGCGCCCCGCAAGGCCTTCTACGCCCAGCTCTACATTCAGGTGCTTACCGCCATCGCCCTCGGTGTCGCAGTTGGCCATTTCTACCCGGACGTCGGCGAGAGCCTGAAGCCGCTCGGCGATGCCTTCATCAAGCTCGTCAAGATGATTATTGCGCCGGTGATCTTCCTAACTGTGACGACCGGCATTGCCGGCATGAATGACCTCAAGAAGGTCGGCCGGGTCGCCGGCAAGGCAATGATCTATTTCCTCACCTTCTCGAGCCTCGCATTGATTGTTGGTCTCATTGTCGCAAATGTCGTTCAGCCGGGTGCCGGCCTGAACATCGATCCGGCGTCGCTCGATGCCCAGGCCGTGAAGGGCTATGCCGCCAAGGTCCACGAGCAGTCGGTGACCGGCTTCCTGATGAACATCATTCCCTCGACGATCGTTAGTGCCTTCGCCGAAGGCGACATCATGCAGGTCCTGTTCTTCTCGGTGCTGTTCGGCATCGCTCTGGCGATGGTCGGCGACACGGGCAAGCCTGTGCTTTCTTTGCTTCAGGCGCTCCTCGCGCCGGTGTTCAAGCTGGTCGGCATTCTGATGAGGGCCGCGCCCGTCGGCGCTTTCGGCGCCATGGCCTTCACCATTGGCAAATATGGCATCGGTTCGGTGGCCAACCTCGCGATGCTGGTCGCGACGTTCTATTTCACCGCCTTCCTCTTCGTATTCGGGATTCTTGGCGCGGTCTGCCGATACAACGGCTTCTCGATCTTTTCTCTCGTGCGCTACATCAAGGAAGAGCTGCTGCTGGTCCTGGCAACGTCCTCCTCGGAGGCCGCGCTGCCCTCGCTCATCGCGAAGATGGAGAACGCCGGCGCGAAGCGTTCCGTCGTGGGTCTCGTCATCCCGACTGGATATTCCTTCAATCTGGACGGCACCAATATCTACATGACGCTCGCCGCCCTCTTCATCGCCCAGGCGACGAACACGCACTTGTCGATTCCCGATCAGATCTTCCTATTGCTTGTCGCGATGCTTTCCTCGAAAGGTGCCGCAGGTATAACAGGGGCCGGCTTTATCACCTTGGCTGCTACGCTCTCCGTAATACCAAGCGTTCCCGTTGCTGGGATGGCACTCATCCTTGGCGTGGACCGCTTCATGTCCGAATGCCGAGCGCTGACGAACGTAATCGGCAATGCGGTGGCCTCGCTGGTTGTCGCCCGCTGGGAAGGCGAGCTGGACGAAACGCGCATGAAAGCTGCCTTCTACGGGAGCTTGCCGAGAGATTAAACCGGCCGCCCGCGCCAGCAAGATTGCTGCAGCGCGACCAGCCAAGTCGCCGGCTCATCAGCCACCAAACAATCGGCTCGCTGGGTCTAAACAGCGCTTCGCGTGCCACAGATCAGAAGCATCAAATGCGGTGAGGACAAGAAATATGGACGCCCTATGGAAACGGACCGCGGACCGAGACGCGCCCGGGTGCGCCTGGAGCGCTGATCAATGTATAGGCCGTCGATCGGGGTGGATGCCAAAATCACTTTGCCGCCCCAATCCGTCGTCGGCATGCACCGGATGACGGAGCGCCAGCCGATCAAAATCGGAGCGACGGCAAAGCGCCCTACAATTGCCGATCTCGCCCGCGAAGCGGGGGTGAGCGTGGCAACGGTCGATCGGGTCCTGAACGCTCGCCTTCCGGTGCGGGAGGAGACCGCGCGTCGCGTCCACCACGCGGCCCACGCGATCGGCTATCATGCTGCGGGACTTATCAAACAGCGCATGGGAAAGGACCTGCCCCGCTACCGGCTGGGCTTCATCTTGAGGAAACCGGCCCAGCATTTCTACCAGGAGTTCGCGCGCGAGGTCGAAGCGTCGGTCAGTTCGGCCCACTGCTTCCACGGCATTCCGCTCATCGAATTCGCGCCGTCACATTTGCCTGGGGATCTGACGGCACTGCTTAAGGATCTTGGTAGCCGATGCCACGCGATCGCCATGGTGGCGCCAGATCACCCGAAGATCACGGCAGCAGTCGAGGAGCTCAAGGCGAAAGGCATCCCGGTCTTCTCGCTCCTTTCTGACTTCGCCGCTGGCGTGCGCGAGGGTTACATCGGTCTCAACAACCGCAGGGTCGGGCGGACGGCAGCTTGGATGTTCTCCAAGGCCGCTAAACGGCCTGGCAAGGTGGCGGTGTTTGTCGGCAGCCACCGTTTCCAGGGTCACGAGCTGCGGGAAAGCGGCTTTCGTTCTTTTTTCCGTGAGAACGAGCCAGCATTCGAGGTGCTCGATACGCTCGTGAACCTTGAGAAACGACAGATCACTTACGAGGCGCTGCTGGACCTTATGCAGCGGGAACCTGAGCTCGTCGGCTTCTACATGGCCGGCGGTGGCATGGAGGGCGCTATCTCAGCGCTCCGGGAAGAGGGCAAAGGTCAGGATCTCGTGGTGATCGTGAATGAAATCACGCCGGAGTCACGGGAGGCCCTCGCTGATGACATCATCACGATGGCGGTCGCCACGCCACTGCGCCGACTTTGCCAGGAGCTGATGCTGCTGATGGATCGCGCCATCAAGACCGGCACGGCGGAGACGCCGGGGCAGACATTTCTGCCGTTTGACATCTATCTGCCGGAAAACATCTGAAATGATGTGATCTATCGCCATGGCCGACATTCCTTTCATAAATGCCCGCGCGGTCCACTCCACTCGGGACGGTGTGCGCATTTCAAATGAAGTGTACGCTCTGCTCATTCAGATCGAGGCCGAAGCCGTGCTGGGGGATCTCCTCAATTCAATCACGTTAGATGAAGCTAAGCGTGAAGCTCTTACAAAGGAGCTTCGCCAGTTGTGGGAGCAGCGCTGAATTCGGCTGCATCCCTCACAAGCTGCTCGCGTGCGCCGATCGTTTGCTGGACGAAGCATAACGGGCCCACCAAAATGGCTCTTTCGCTTCATGCGGTGTTCCGAACAGGAGCGGTGCGTTGCCCAGAGTCGGCCCGCTCACTAATGGTCGGGCGACGCCGAGGCCGGTCGGGGGCAGTTTTGGCGCCGTTTTGCAGCAATGCTTGCTGATGGCTCAGCGAAGCCCCCCCGTGATCGCCTGGCTGCCGGAGAGGCAACCAGGCGATCGTCCTTCAGCATTCCCAAACCTGACCGTCGACATCAAGGCCATGATCGGTCTTGAGAACGCGCCATCGATCGAACGCGAAAAGCGGGTTGGCCGGCCTTCAGGAGGAGGCGAACACAAGTGAAGCGGCTTGAAGCTCGGCGTGAAAGGGGAAACAACTTTTCCGGACATATCGTGAGCGTGGCAAACTCGCTCCCAAGAGGTATAGCGGCCCTGTAAGGCTCGGCGACTTTATGCACTCCGCGGGCCACGAAAACGTCCTGCCCGGGGCAAGCCCGTATTGGCTTTCCCGATTGCGCACGACGCCGCTGCGTGGCTCCGCAAAATCCACTCGGTCAGTACCGGGACGACGTTCCGCCGCCGCGGTACTCGTGGAAGAAGGGTCGCCCCAGCAACGACTGCGGCGACGAGTAGCTTCGGTCAGGCTCCGTACTTCCTGTCATGCTCTGCCGCTGCCGGACGACGCTCGATGCGAGTTCGACTCGGCTCGTGCCCTCGCCTCTCCCCGCTCGCCAATTCTGCGCAGCTGTCCGTTCTTCGGCGCCAACCGATGTCGGTAATCAGCGGGCTAGCGCTCGGTAGCACCGTCCTTCGGAGGTATGCCGTCCTGCACTGCCAGCGCAGACTGGATCGCAGCTCTTGAGCAGTTCCTTTCAGTCGTATGCCAGCCGTCGCTCTACCATCGAAAACACAGCTTTTGCATGCTGCGGGAATCCACCACCTCCTCGGTCCCGAGATGGCATTGCCTACTTGCTCTTAGGGGCTCATAGGAACTGGTCTGTTCCGGGGTGTGCGTCGCCAGCAGGGCTTGCTCGGGTGGTCCGATGCATATAGCTCGGCTACAGAAGAAGCGGCCAGACCTTCATTCGTCGTCTGCCGCGACTTCCTGCATAATTCGTGTTCAACAAGGAAAGACCTATGAGGCGTCAGCCCCGAGCATTCACGGTGGAGATCAGACAGAAGCGCAGTTCTCAAAAACGGAGTCGTTCGATCTGGAGCGATGTCGATCTTACCGCAGCAATGGCCGAGACAACAAGGGAACTCGAGGAGATGGAGTTGCCAAATGGTCGCCCTGTTGACTCAAGTGTTGTAGCGCTTGATGCTGAACACATGCACAAACCGCGAGCGGAGTATCTCATGGCAAATCCCCTGGACGCAGAATCAGTAACAACTGCAACGCAACCGGCAGCCAAGGTAGAGGGACCTCAAAAGAAGAAAGCCCAACGGTCGCCGAGAGCGAAGGCTGAGCCTAGGCCGCCTGCTCGGAAGAAAGCGCCCAATGCGGCGTCTCAGGCGGAGGAAGCACCAGCAGCGACCGTGCGGACCGGACGTAAGATCTACTCTGAAGAGGAGCGCGCCCAGATGCTCGCCCTGATACAGAAGTCTATCAGCGGCGGCGCCACCCTGAAGAGCGCCGTAAAGCAGGCCGGCATTTCGGAACAGACCTACTACCAATGGAAGAAAGCTGCGCTGCCTGCATCGGTTGGTGACGATCTGAAGGACCTCGTCACGCTTGAGGAAGAAAACAAACGACTGAAGAGCCTGCTCGCGGAACGCCTGCGCAAAGAGAACGCGGAACTGAAGAGGAAGCTGGGGTTTTAATAACGCTGAATCGCAGATCGGAGCGCCAGAATTCTTGTCCCACGCGCTATCCGAGAGCGCATAGCTACGGGTCTGGCATCGGCACTTCTGGTCGGAGGAAGCGGTCGTCGGTGATCCCGGAGAGGCCGCCGAGGTGAAGCAGCAGCGGCGCGACCGCGGTCCTAGAAAAAGATCACCTCAGGACCACCTGCGGTTGGCTTCGCGCACTCGCCCTTTGTCCGCCGTCAGTTGCTCTTCGTCCGAAAATTCCGATAGTCCGCCGCCCTCAGCATCAGATCCAACCTTCGCCTTGCGGGCCCATCGAACTGCCGCGGCCGCCCAAGGCGGTCCAATGGCCAATCTTGACAATGGTGATCCGGCAAGCATCTGCATAAGCGGGACACAGGAGCGATCTCGAATGACTTCTCCGCTCAATTTCCCTACGCGCCTTAGACCGGCACTCGCGCCAGTAGCCCGTGTCGGATGAGATCGATGCTGGCGGCAAATGCGCCTGCAGAGTCATTCAATGCGTGGACTTCCTCGACGAGCTCAA
This sequence comes from Mesorhizobium sp. WSM4845, assembly GCF_055811455.1. Classification (NCBI taxonomy): domain Bacteria; kingdom Pseudomonadati; phylum Pseudomonadota; class Alphaproteobacteria; order Hyphomicrobiales; family Phyllobacteriaceae; genus Mesorhizobium; species Mesorhizobium sp. WSM4845. Next base: position 12,487 of record NZ_JBVVQA010000020.1, on the reverse strand, counting down.
GAGAAAAGGGACCCGTATAGCCGCCATCAAGTAGCGCCCGGATCTGGCTGCAATTGTCGGAACCTCCCAGGAGGCGATCCGGGTGAACCCACAAGGTTGGATCGTTTATGCCTGAAATGTGCACGAGACCGGTCAGATCGCAGAAGAAGGACGTCTCGCCGGCGAGTGTGTGGTGGAATGTATCGTGCACAAGCCGGAAGACGGACTGGCCATCAACCCAGGCAATAGCGTTAGCCGCTTCGTTCTTCGACCGAAGCGAGGAGGTCTGGAAGCCAAGCGGTTCGATGAGCCCAATCAGACCCCGCGACTGAAGTATCGGCTTGAGCGCCTTCAAGGCGACGCGGAGATTGCCATTGCGCTCGCCATTGGCGGACCACGAACCGTCGTTCACCGGCACCAGCATAAGCGCCTGGGCGCCACAGGCGGCCGCATAATCGGCGAGCTTGCTGGCCTCGGCCTTGCGGGCGGGAGTCCATTCGTTGAACCGCTGTAGGGCGTTGACTGAGATGATCGTGACGCCCGCTTCGGCAGCGGCAGACCGAACATCCGCCGGCGGCTTGCCGCGCACAACAGCCTTACTGCAGGGATTATTCCGGATTTGCACGTCGGTCAGACCGAGATCGCGGGCGAGCGCGAAGAACGTCCTGACGTCAAGCCCGGGCGTCGCCATGTGGTCGAGTGCAAACCGAAGTGGCGCCTGGCGCACGCAGTGGCTTTCCTTCATGAAGGCGGCCGCCATTCTCGGCTGACTGGCTTCTGCCGTTTGTTGATTTACGAGCCCGAGATGATCGGCATATGGAGGCGAGTCAATCGAACTGACCCGCTCTTTATTCACACGATTGTGCTTCATTGTGAGCCGACTTTCACGCAACGCATACTACCGCGCCTCTTGAGAACATTGATCTGCTAGGCGAAATGACCGAAGATCGATCGAGGCTATCCAGCTGCTTCCGCAGAGTAGGCGCCAACCCGGAAAGATGCTGAACCGATCCGGAGCCAAACTGATGTGGCTAGCTGCGAAATCGATATCATCATCTCGGAAGGCTGGAGGGGGTGTACATCGGGGGAACTCCTGTGTGCGTTGCAGGTCAGATACTTGCAATCTGGCCCTCTGGAAACAGCCAGTTCGTTGCAATTGAAGCCGTCCAGTTGGTGAAGTGGCATGGCGGGGATCATCGGGCTAACAATTTGGCGGTCCAACAATGAGGCCTCCGGCTTCTGCGCCCCCGACATCTCTTGGCTTCGCCCAACCGTCCGTGGCTCCGCCGTCGCCAGCGTACCGCTACCGATCGAGTTGCCGGGCGATAAAGATAGAATCAGGGGAAGCCTTTCTGGCGGCCCTGATAGGGTGCTGTTGAAGACACCTACCCGGAGATGGCGCATCTCGTGCGGCTCGTTCAAGGGAGGAGGAGCGGCCAGTGCATTATGGCCCACGGTCACAACGAGCGCATGCTGCTGCCGATCGAGCGTGGCACGGCGCACGGTGCCGTGATGCCATGCTGTCGGCCGGCCGGCTTAGCCGACTGCGCTACGCATGTAGGTCGGGCGGCAGCAGGGCGTCGCTGCGGTGGCTGGCTGTTCCCGGGGAGAGCACGCGATTACCCGACGCTGCAGATCCATCGGATTGTCGCCGAGACTGCAAAAGCGCCAACCCCGTAAAGGGGCCCGGCCGGCACACGCTGCGTCACAGCTTCGCCACGCCTGGAGGCCGGCGCCGAAGTCGGAGTTACCCGGGTCCTGCTGGGGGTCGACCCGCAGATATGCTGCAGGCCAGTCAGCTCGAGAACTTAGCCTTTTCGAGGAGGCGGAGAGCTCGCCCGACGGGTGGGCGTGCGGCGACTCGAGCGAGATCGCCGATATGCTCCGTGCTGCCCGGCCTGCCTTTCAGGTCGCGCATGCAGGCCAGCTCAGCCTCGGCAGCTCAAGGTCATTTCGGCGTTCGAGCACTGCCGCACGGCAGGCGTACGCGGCCAACGGCGGATCGGGCACAACTGCCTTGGTCGTCACACACGTCGATGAGGTAGGCGGAAATGAATCGTCATCCGCATCCCCCTCGGCGGAGAGCGAGTCTCCCCAAACATGGCAGATGTCTCGCAACCGCTTCGATCCGAAGCAATCCGGCTTTCGCGACGAGATGTTATGCTGGCTCGGAGTGCCAGGATTGAAGCTCGCCCGGGAGCGTCTGACGTCGAGATTGATCAAAGCAGCAACCCGAAGAGGTGCGCAATCTTTGGAACGTGGCTACGCTGGGCACGCCCTGGTGTCAGCTCTCTCAGACCGCTCACGAGCATCTTAGCCGCCTGCTCGAGCGCCTCTACCGGCATCGCTGCCAAGCTTTCCAAAATAAACCACATGGCGGCCGCCCACCGCCTCCAACCGGGTGCGCGTGCCCCGCCGCCAATTCCAGCGGCGACATGTAGCTCCCAAATCGTCGCGCCAGATGACCTCCCCTTTGGAAGCGCTTTCGACGACCGCTTCCCAATTCAAAACAGTGTGGAAGGACTCCGTTCCTACGGCAATCGCCAGCCGCGGTTTGCCGACATATGCATCGAAATTTTCGCCGCCAATGGGTATTGAGGAACGCAGGCTCATTGCATTGTAGAGGTCAACGACAGGATTTATTGGTGGGATGCGGCCATCCTTCTCCACCCGTTTTTCAATGCCTGCGCCGAGCACGCCGTCCGGTATGGTTTCGCGCCGAACCGGACGTATGCCTCCGCCCAATTGGCCAAGTGCGCTTCTCCCCAGGCGGGTCCCCCGCTCGGGCGAAATCGCAAGCCTCTCCCAACACGTCCCGAGCCATGACGCCTCGCGCACTGTCGTCTGCATCAACAAGAATGCTGATTGCGCGAAAGTCAGGTGCCGATCTCTGCTATTTCTTCGTCGATCAGCGGAAAATCCAACAACGCTTCCTCCTTTAAGCCGGCCGCGACGGCGCTTTGCTTCCACCGGATTTGAGAGTCTCCTCAAGAATTCCTTTCCCCAGGTCCCAGGGTCAGAGTCCTGCCCGGGACCCGGACTGGCCGACAGAGCCAGTCCCGGCAGGTCTTGCTGATTCAGTCTGCGATCAATGCCGGCGCAACTCTGGGGTCACGAGCCAGGCCCGCTCGCTGTCAGGGCGGGTGTTGAGCATCTTGCCGAATCTTCGGCAAAGCTTCTTACCCGTTGGATAGCTCCAGTAAGGAGCCGAACGCCATTCTCGATCTGCCGAATGCTCAGGGCGGAATAGCCCATCACCAGTCCAATCCGGTCAGCGCGGGCTTCATCTCGGATGTACAGCGATGAAATCGGATGGATGCCAACCCCGACCCGCCGCGCCTCTTCAACCAGGACGTCCTCCAGCGACCGAGAAAGATCCTTGAACCAGACGACGACATGCAGCCCTGCATCGGCCCCCTCGATGGCAATGCTGTCTGCGAACGCGCGCCGAAGGACAGCAAGCAGTGCCTCTCGCCGCTCGCCGTTAAGACGGCGGACGCGGCGCACATGGCTTTCATAACCACCGCTCTCGATGAGTGAGGCCAGGGCCTCCTGTTCCGCGACCGGAGAATGCCTGTCGAGAAGCTGCTTGGCCATCGCAAAGACGTCTTGCAACTCGGCCGGAACCACCAGGTAGCCGATGCGCAGCATCGGCGACAGTGTCTTGGAGATCGTGCCAACATAGATTACGGAACTGCGGTCTTCCAGCTTATGCAGCGGGGGCACCGGTCGAATGTCGTACCGGTACTCGCCATCGTAATCGTCCTCGATAATATAGGCGTCATTGCGCCGAGCCCATTCGAGGAGCTGATACCGCCGCGAAATCGACAAGACGGCGCCGAGCGGGAACTGGTGCGACGGGGTGACATAGGCCAGCCGCGCTGGGATCTCCTGCAGCAGCTCGGTCTTCATGCCCTCGCTATCGACGGCGACAGCGACGGGCGTGGCTCCTGTGCTGGCAAAGACTTGGCGCGCCATTCTATAGCAGGGATCCTCGATCACGAAGCTGTCAGAAGGATCGAGCAGCAGGCGCGCGCACATATCGAGGCACTGCTGTGATCCGCTGACGACGAGGATCTGCTCGACCTGGCAGCTAAGCGCTCGGGCACGCCACAAATATCCCTGCAGCGCCTGGCGCAAGCGATGCGAGCCGCGTGGATCGTGATAGGCCAGCCTTCCGGGGCTTTGTGACATCGCCGCGTTCATCGCACGCTTCCACGTCAGCGCCGGGAAATCAGATGGGGCGAGGTCGCCATAACGGAAATCGACCTTGAGGCGGTTGGGGAGGTAATCGCGCCGTGGCGGACTGGCGCGCAGTCGCTCGCCGTAACAGGAAAGGTGGATCGGGCCAGTCCGTTTCGGCACCGCGCTGGTCTCTTTACTTCGGACTAGCGAAGATGCTACGCGAGGTCTTGCGCCTGGAATGACCTCGATGAAACCTTCGGCGACCAGCTGATCATACGCCACGGTGACCGTGGTTCGCGACACACCGAGTTCATTTGCGAGGCCGCGTGACGACGGCAGCTGGCTGCCCGTTTCATAGATCCCACCTAGGATCTGCTCGCGAAGAGCTTCGCAGATCTGGCGCGCGCCGAGACCTTGCGAGCGAGCTGTCGACGCTTCAGGAGAAGGCTGGACCATTTCTTTCATCGCCAACTGGACGTTCCATCTGAGTTAGTGTGACGGCATTGTCCCCGAAATCAAGAGGGCTAAAGCCGATGACCAGCGCCGAAGATCAGCTTGAAGCCGAGGCAACATCAACGCCGTCCCGGAACGACGTCGGTCTCGCATTCGCCACCCGGGCCATCCATCATGGCTACGATCCGGCCGGCTTTTCCAATTCCGTTCAGACGCCGGTGTTTCTTACATCGACCTATGGATTTGAAAGCGTGGCAGCAAACGAAGCCGTCGCAGCGCTTGGCGGAAGGCTCTACGCACGCGAATACAACCCGACCACCGAGATCCTTGAAAAGCGGCTCGCCAATCTCGAAGGAGCCGAAGCTGGGCTGGTACTCGCCTCGGGGATCGCCGCCTTCGGCACGCTGATCCTTTCGCTGCTTTCGCAAGGTGACGAACTCATTGTCCACAAGACACTCTATTCGAATACGCTCGCCATGGTCGAGCAGGGGCTGCCGCAGTTTGGCATCAAGGTCGTTGCCGTCGACCTGTCGAATCCGAGCAATCTCAATGGCGCCATCACTGACAGGACCCGGCTCGTGTTCTTCGAGACGCCAATCAACCCGCTGAGCCGTATCCTCGACATCGCTGCCATTGCCGAACACGCCCATTCTCGCGGCGTGAAGGTCGCCGTCGACAGCACCTTCGCCTCGCCCGCCCTCCAGCGTCCGCTGGAACTCGGAGCCGACATCGTGATCCATTCGCTGACCAAGTACATCAATGGCCATGGCGATGCTCTGGGCGGTGTGATACTGGGCGATGCGAAAACACTGCACCTGCTGCGCGAAACTGGCCTGCGCTATCTCACCGGGGCAGCGCTCTCGCCCATGTCGGCGTTCCTGATTTTGCGCGGGTTGAAGACACTCACGTTGCGTATGGAGCGTCACAGTGTCTCTGGGCTTGCGGTCGCTCAGGCGCTCGAGGCGCACCCGGCTGTGGCTTGGGTTAGCTATCCATTTCTCGGCTCTCATCCCGACCATGAGATCGCGCGCAGACAGATGTCGCAAGGCTCGGGCATGTTGGCTCTCGGCCTCCAAACGGGGTTCGAGGGCGCGCGCCGTATGATGGACCGGCTCAAGCTGATCATCAGGGCGGTCAGCCTCGGCGACGCTGACAGTCTCATCTATCATCCGGAAAGCCTGACCCGCTCGCGCAAGTCAATCCGCAAGGACGCGCATTTGCCTGACGGAGTCGGCGACGACCTCATGCGTCTGTCGGTAGGGCTCGAAGACGCCGCCGATTTGATCGCGGATCTAGAGCAGGCGCTGGACGGGGTCTGATGCCCAACGCTTCACCCAATGTAACAACGGGAGCTTCAGCATGGCTTTCCTGAGCGGCCTTTCGGCCTTCCCAATAACGCCAAGCGACAGTGACGGCGGCGTCGATGTCCTAGCGCTTCGAAAGCTGATAGCGCGGCTTTGCGCAGCAAAGGTGGATTCCATCGGCCTGCTCGGTAGCACCGGCACCTACATGTATCTGTCGCGCGCGGAACGCCGCCGGGCGATTTGCCAGGCGTTGGACGCGACGCGTGGACGAGTCCCGCTCGTTGTGGGCGTGGGCGCTTTGCGCACCGATGAAGCGGTACACTATGCAAGCGATGCCAAGGCCCTTGGCGCAGCCGCGGGGTTGCTCGCGGCTGTTTCCTACACCCCGCTCACTGACGACGAGGTTTTCGAGCATTTTTCGACAGTGGCGCGCGAAAGCGGCCTGCCGATCGTGATCTACGACAATCCTGCAAACACGCATTTTCGCTTCACGCCAGCGCTCATCGAGCGTCTGGGACAGCTGCCTGAGATCCTCGCTATTAAAAACTCAGCCGACCGGGGCGATGTTATCAAAGGCCAACTTGCGCAGCAGAAAAAAATTGTGCCGAAAGGATTCTCGATCGGCTACAGCGGCGACTGGAACGCCACCGAGGCCCTGATCGCCGGCGCCGATACATGGTACAGCGTCCTCGGTGGCATCTTGCCCGACCCCTGCCTGAGGATGGTCAGAGCCGCTCAGCACGGCGACCACGCAGAAGCACACCGGATCGACGCCACCCTGGCCCCGGTGTGGGAGCTTTTCAAGACGTTCTCGAGCCTTCGCGTCGTCTACGCAATCGCCGAGCTCCTCGAAATCTGTTCCGCCGAGCCCCCACGGCCAATCAAGCCGCTTTCCGCTGCGGCGAAGGGCCAGCTCGCCGGCGTCTTGGACCGTCTAGGATCAGGTGTCGGATCGTAAGCCGCGCGACTTCATATTGCCGAGGGAAAAATGTACGCACCGACCCTTTCGATGACTAGCCGAGATGTTCTCCATAATCCGATCGGGAACAATGCGCGCGGCGTACTGATCACCGATGGATCAACAGGCCTCGACGCCAATCACGTCCTCGTCAACGTGTTCGAATTGGCAGAACGTCTTATCGGCGAGGGAGGTAGGCGTCCGGGGCCGCCAACGCCTACATTTCTCCGGAAGAGTGTGCAGGCCAGACGACTTCCACTCGAAGCATCAAAGCCTTGATGCGCTAACAGCATTCAATCGCTGCGCAGGATCTTTGCTTCAAGCGCGGCTGCCACAAAAGCCCTTCGGGCAGCTGGTGGATGGGCCTCACCACGCAATACTTGCAGACAAGCGTCCATCGCTACCCTCCGTTTCTCGGTCCGATGATGAAGGGCACGGATCAGGATAGCGGCCGCCTGGTTGACATCGAATGCGATACGCTCAGAACTGTGGCGGCCAACCTGAACAACGACCGCCCTCTCAAATCTGTGCAAGCCGGTCATCTCTCCGCCCCCCAAGGCGATCATCCGTCAATAGGGCCCAGCTCGTCTTCTTTGCCGAGCCGACACTGCATCTGTGAGCCGAGACAGCGCTAACCTCACACGCGCTTAGCCGCTCTGTTCCGCTGCTGATCTGCAGGCGGGATCCATCGGTTGTCGGAGGTTGTTCCTCCAACATGACGGCGCGATTCAAAAAGCCGAATAGGCCCTTTGGGCGCTGCCCTCGCCATCGAAAATCTTGTCGATTGAGACCTAAAGAGTAGCTTGATCAGGGAAGGCTCTCTTCTAGCGCGACCACCTTCGTGCTCAGCACGCGCGCTCGGTGCCGAGGGAGCGCGGCACCTCCCGGGGCGCTGGTGACGTGTGACCATGGACATCCTTGCCCAACGGCTTGCGGTGGGCAGCCCTTCTCACTGTGCCGCACAGCGCTGCCTCGCAATTCTGGTGATTTTTGCGTGTCAGCCATTTTGTTCTAGATCACGCGGCAGTCCTTATCATTCATCGCGCGGATGCCTCACATCCAAACAATCTAATTTACCGGTTTCTTATGATCCTGCATAGCGCGACATCAAAACCCACGACCATGTTTTCCAGTCGTTTTCTGCGGTTGCTCTACGGTCACCTCGACAAGGATCTACTATGCGTATTTGCGGTATCAAACTGACGCACGACGGGGGAATCGCTGTCGTGGAAGACGGCAGATTAGTCTTTTGCATCGAGCAGGAGAAGCTCGACAATAACCCACGATACCAACATATCGAGCGGCTTGAGACGGTCGCCGCCGTTTTGGCGGAAAACGGGCTTGCTCCGCGCGATATCGACCGGTTCGTTATTGACGGATGGGACGGTGAAATCCAGTCAGAATTCCAAGTTCTGAGTAACGGCTCCCCTATCACTCTCAACGGCGCGCCATATGTGGAGCGGTACGCCGAAAATCCTCTGACAGCCTATCAAGGTTCCGGTCTCATGCTCGACAATGGGGTATGTTCTTATGAAAGCTACCCGCATGTTGTTGGGCACGTAGCTTCCGCATACTGCACCAGCTCATTCGCCAAAGCAGAGGAACCGGCATTTTGTCTGGTATGGGACGGCTGCATCTTTCCGCGGCTTTACTACGTCGAGCCAAGTGGAGTCCGATTTGTTGGGTGCCTGTTTCCGATGATAGGCCATGCCTATGCGGCCGCGGGCCAACATTTCGGTCCTTACAGGCAAGAACTGCGGACTGGCTGGAATCTCGGTATCGCCGGCAAGTTGATGGCCTATATTGCGCTCGGAGTGGTCCATGAACACATCGTGAATGTGTTTCAGGAGCTTTACGACGACCATTTTGCCTGGGATACGGACCTTGCTTTTGGCTACGGGAACAACAGCCACAGCGAAGACGCGTTACTCACGGCTGTGCACGACTTCTTCGATGCAAGCGCGTCGCGGTTAATCCCCGAAACGCCCGAGGACATACTTGCTTCGTTCCATGCCTTCGTGGAGCGTCTTCTCGTCCAGGGGATGACAAGGGCGCTGCGTGGGTACTCAGTCCCCAAAACCAGAAACCTGTGCATAGCCGGCGGATGCGGGCTGAACATCAAATGGAACAGCGCTCTTCGGGCGAGCGGTTTGTTCGACGCAGTCTGGGTGCCTCCGTTTCCAAACGACAGCGGATCGGCGATCGGTGCCGCTTGCTGCGCGCTGGCCGCCGACAAGGGTTTCGTGCATCTCGACTGGTCAGTTTACAGCGGGCCAAATGTGAGCCATGGCAAGGTTCCGCCTGGTTGGCAATCTGCTGCTTGCAGCCTGAAAGAACTTGCCAGCGTGCTCGCCGACAACAAGCCTGTGGTGTTCCTTGCAGGTCGCGCAGAGCTTGGTCCACGTGCTTTGGGAGCCAGAAGCATCCTGGCGGCCGCAACTTCGCCGGAAATGAAGGACCATCTCAACAAAATCAAAGTTCGAGAGCACTTCCGACCGGTAGCGCCAATATGCTTGGAGGATCGTGCACCTGACATGTTTGACCCCGGCACGCCGGATCCTTACATGCTGTTCGATCACCGAACCCGTTCGGAGTGGAAAGAAAAAATCCCGGCGGTCGTCCATCTCGACGGGACTGCGCGACTTCAGACAGTTTCGAGAACTTCTGAACACCCAATTGCAGAACTTCTGATAGAATATGAGAAACTCACGGGCATTTCGCTGCTCTGCAACACGAGTGCAAATCTCAATGGACGTGGTTTTTTTCCGGATGCGGCTGCCGCCTGTGAGTGGGGATGCGTAGACCACGTTTGGTGCGATGGGTTGCTGTTGACCAAGACAGGTGCAAGTCAATTCGAGGGCTGAGCGGCGGGCTGTAACGAACTTGAGTTACCGCGCTCTAGCGCTGCAATCGCCGGCAGCATCGCTGAGGGAGCCGGATAATGCGGGTGTGTGCGGTTACGGCCCTTGAAGCTGCCCTGATCTGACGAACGAATCTGATCGTCATGGCCGATAAAGCGCCGAGACTGTGCTGTTGAGCTGGCAAGCACGCGAATGCTTTTGCTTAGCGATGTGAATGGAGGGTTCGAACACCAGGGCCTGCACGGCCCTGCCGACCGGCATGCCATTCGTCTGCTGCGGTGGTGGCAAGCTTGAGCGAATTAGCTGTTTGAGCTCCTTCTGCCAACGGAATCCCGCATTGCCTGCGCCAGCCGCGTTAATCCCTGGGAGCGTCCGCCTTGCCGTCCGCGACTTTGCTCAGCACCGAACCACTCCGCCATGGCGCCGGGCATGTGGCCGACCACGTTGACCCCGACACCCTCCGTCAGTGTCAGCAAGTCGGAGTAGAGGTCCACATTCTCGAGCACGCTCCTTGCAGGACCCATAAGTGCGAGATCGGTTGCAGCAACCCGATGCCGAAGGGCACAATTGCCAGCGCACGGTCCTGGTGCCGTCGCGGGGTCACTGCCGGTTCTTCTGACCGCCCGCGTCGTGCTCGTAATAGCGCTCGGAGGCTTCTGGTCGATGTCGGCAGCGTTGGCGATGCGGCTCGTCCCAGGTCACCTCCTGCGGCGCGCCATGTCGATTATCCTCACCGGCGTACCGTCGGTCCAATCGGCGCCTATGTCGGCGACGTCTGGGGGTGGCAAAGCGCCTTCATGATCGCTGCAGTCTTCGGCGCGTTACACTGGTAGTGCAACTCACGGCTTTTCCGAGGCTGCCTCCGATTGGAGCGGCCAGCTTCCGCAGTCTGCTGGATGTGGCCAAGAATCCGATGATCAAAGTCGCGATTTTGGTCGTCCTGCTGGTCGCTTCCGGGCACTTCGCCGGCTCCATCTATATCCGCGACTTCCTTGAGAATGTTCCCGCGCTCAACATCGAGACGATCTCGCTCGTGTTGCTCGCCATTGTCATCGGCGGCTTCTTCGGCAATTTGGCCGGCGGATATTGGCCGAGCACAGCCTCAAGGCAGTCGCGGCCCTGCCGCCCCTGCTCATAGCGATGGCCGCTGTCTCGCTGCTGACGTTGGGAGCATCGGCCTGGGCCTCGGCGGTTGCGGTACCGTATGGGGCTTGCCTTCGGCGCGGTGCCGGTGGGACTGCAGAAAATGCATGGTGCTGCGCGCCGCTCCCGAGCAGGCCGAAAACGCCGGTGGGCTGATGGCCGCAACGTTCCAAGTGCCATCGCCACCGGCGCGATTTTCGGCGGACTGCTGGTGGACAATACCGGCGTTGCTAGTGCCTTTGCCTACAGCGCCGTTGCCTCGTTCCTCGCTGCCCTGACAGTGTTCTTGCTCGGACCGATTTGCGAACCCTAGAGCACCTGACACAGGCCAGTGCAGCACGGCGAAAGATGCAATCGCATCAGCCGCGCGGTGCGATCCTGCTCACGATTTTTTGGCGGTTGCAGCCATCGTCTCCGCGCACGTTGTTGTCCGGTCGATTTCGACCAGCGGCGGCGTTTTGAATGATGGTGCCGACGAGAGAAGCTAAGAGCGCCGGACCGAAGCGGATCGCCTCGCCGTCGACCGCGATCCCGTGCTTGATCCGTGTAAGGCGGCTTTCCATGCCTCCGGGCCGAAGCAGCTTTTGAAATCATTGCATTCCCGGCAATTGGGCGCGGCATAGGGGTAGACCTTCAGACTCGCACAGCCTGCGGTAGAAGTACTTCTTCCACTTCATGTTTTTGGTGTTGCCGGCTACCAGCGTCGGAAAATCAGCACCACACTGTCATGCAAAATCATCGAATTTGAGTCAGACCCAATTTTGCACGCCGGTTCGCACCCTATGAGGCGCTGAGTAAATCTAGACTAGGAGCGCCCGCGGCTTCACATGCGGGATGCCTCCTCCAACATTATCTGCCGCATCCAGGTGCTTGCCGGATCACTGTTGTGAAGGGTGGGCCATTGGACGGCCTCAGTGAACGTGGGTAGTGGCAGGGGAAGTTCGACGATCCGCAGAGGGAAAGTCTTTTTGAAATGCTGAACCAGCCGGAAGGGCATGGTCGCTATACGATCTGTGCCTGAGACCATCGGCGGGATAATGCTAAAGGCCTGCACGATAATCTCGACACGTCTCTTGAGACCATGTTCAAGCAAAAACCGTTCCTCGATGGATGGCATGTGCGCACGGCCGACCCTGAACGCAATGTGCTTCATCGACACGTACCTCTCGAATGTAAGCTGCTGTGGCAGCTGCTTGTTCGTGGGGCAGCCTACGCACACGAATGTCTCGTCGAACAGCGCCGCTCTTGGATGCGCGCTCGACATGAACAATTCCGGAAGAATCAGAAAATCGACGTCACCGCGCCGGAGAAGCTCATCGAGATCGTCGTCGAGCGGCAGCAATTCGAAGCTGACGGCGGGTGCTTCGCGTGCAACACGCTCCACGACCTTTTCAAAAAACACGAGTGTGGCGAAATCGGAAACTATGATCCGGAAGCGGCGATCGGATTGAGCCGGATTAAACGGATCCCAAGAAATAATCGAGCACTGGATGTGCAAGAGTGCGCCGCGAACAGCGGGGGCGAGTGTTTCCGCACGTGGGGTTAGAACACGTTCGCGGCCGCTCATCGTAAACAGTTCATCGTTGAAATAATCGCGCAGCCGG